>DVGR01000199.1 GCA_018712605.1 Candidatus Choladousia intestinigallinarum | reverse complement strand
CGGCCTGGTTTTACAACTGCTACCCAGTATTCCAGTGTACCTTTACCGGAACCCATACGTGTTTCTGCCGGCTTCGCTGTCACGGGCTTATCCGGGAAAATCTTAATCCAAACTTTACCGCCACGCTTAATGTAACGTGTCATGGCAATACGGGCTGCCTCAATCTGGTTTGACTTAATCCAGCAGGGCTCAGTTGCCACCAGTCCGTACTCACCGTAGGAAATTTTATTGCCTCTTAAGGCCTTCCCCGCCATAGAACCGCGGAACTGTTTACGACGTTTTACTCTCTTGGGCATTAACATTATTTATCGCTCCCTTCTTTTTTAGATGGAAGTACCTCGCCTTTGTAGATCCACACCTTTACGCCGATCTTTCCGTAGGTGGTATCTGCTTCTGCGAATCCATAGTCAATATCTGCTCTCAGTGTCTGAAGGGGAATGGTTCCCTCGCTGTAGAACTCAGTACGTGCCATATCTGCACCGCCAAGACGTCCTGATACAGAAGTCTTGATTCCAAGAGCGCCTGCCTTCATAGCGCGGCCCATGCAGGATTTCATAGCACGGCGGAAGGAAACACGGTTTTCAAGCTGTGCTGCGATATTCTCAGCCACAAGCTGTGCGTCTTTGTCCGGTCTCTTTACTTCTTTGATATCTACGATAAGCTTCTTGGAAACAGATTTCTGAAGCTCAGCTTTTACTTTCTCGATCTCAGCGCCGCCCTTTCCGATTACTACACCAGGCTTTGCTGTATAAATAATTACTTTAACCCTGTCAGATGCTCTCTCGATTTCGATCTTGGAAACACCTGCAGAAAATAATTTTCTTTTCAGATAAGCTCTAATCTTGTGGTCCTCAATCAGGCAGTCAGCAAAATCTGCTTCCGCATACCATCTTGAATCCCAGTCTTTAATAACACCGACTCTAAGACCGTGTGGATTAACTTTCTGTCCCATGATTGCCCTCCTTATTTCTCATTCAGCACAACAGTGATATGGCTCATTCTCTTCTCGATGCGGTAAGCCCTGCCCTGTGCCCTGGGTCTGATTCTCTTCATTGTCGGTCCCTTATTTGCATAGCATTCTTCTACGTAAAGATTCTCAGCCTTCATACCGTTATTATTTTCCGCATTTGCAATGGCTGACTTTAACAGCTTTGCGATAAGTTCAGAAGCATATCTGGGATTGTAAGTTACAATACCAAGAGCCGTCTGCACATCTTTCCCTCTAATGGCATCCAAAACGTAGCATGCTTTCTGGACAGAAACCCTAGCGTATGACAGCTTTGCTGACGGCCTCGTATCCTTCTTGGCATTTCTTTCTCTCTTGATTTGGGATCTATGTCCTTTAGCCATAGATGTAGCCTCCTTTCAAATTCTACGCCCATCGGGCATTCGCTGCACCCGCAGGCGGGTGCGCCCCGTTACTTTATGGAAATATTCTAGCGAACGCCAGATCTCTTCTCGTCTTTTCCGTGTCCACGGTAGGTTCTGGTTGCCACGAACTCTCCCAGCTTATGGCCTACCATATCCTCCGTAATATATACCGGCACATGTCTTCTTCCGTCATGCACCGCAATCGTATGGCCTACCATCTGCGGAAAGATTGTGGAACGACGGGACCAGGTCTTAATTACCTGCTTGCTTCCTGCCGCATTCATAGCATCTATCTTCTTTAACAGGCTTGCATCCGCAAATGGTCCTTTTTTCAATGAACGAGCCATAGGTTTACCTCCTTAATTTCTCCTACTAATTGTTAATTGCCTTGCCATCTCTTCTTCTTACAATCAGCTTGTTAGAAGCCTTATTTTTCTTTCTGGTCTTAAGGCCAAGAGCCGGCTTGCCCCAGGGAGTGCAGGGACCGGGACGTCCGATTCCAGCTTTTCCTTCACCACCGCCGTGGGGATGGTCATTGGGGTTCATAACAGAACCGCGCACGGTAGGACGAATGCCCATGTGGCGTTTTCTTCCTGCTTTACCGATGTTGATCAGGTTATGCTCTGCGTTTCCAACTACGCCTACGGTAGCGCGGCAGTTCATGGAAACCATTCTCATTTCACCGGAGGGAAGTCTCAGGGTAGCGTACTTGCCTTCCTTAGCCATAAGCTGAGCACCGTTTCCTGCGGAACGAACCATCTGTCCGCCGTGACCGGGATAAAGCTCAATGTTGTGAACCATAGTACCAACCGGAATCTCAGAGAGAGGCAGGCAGTTTCCGATACGAACTTCAGCATGCGGTCCGTTCATTACCTGCATACCGTCCTTCAGGCCCTGAGGAGCCAGGATGTAAGCCTTCTCACCGTCTGCATAGCAGATCAGCGCAATGTTGGCTGTTCTGTTGGGATCGTATTCGATTCCCACTACCTTTGCCGGAATACCGTCTTTATTTCTCTTGAAATCGATAACTCTGTATTTCTTTCTGGAACCGCCTCCGCGGTGTCTTACTGTGATTTTACCCTGGTTGTTACGGCCAGACTGCTTCTGCAGGGAAACCAGGAGTGATTTCTCCGGTGTCTTCTTCGTGATTTCAGAAAAATCGGAGCTTGTCATATGCCTTCTGGAAGGCGTATATGGGTTATATGTCTTGATTCCCATGATGTTTCTCCTTTCACTATATAACAGGGGTTGCAGCAGACTCATTTTCATCAATCTGCTTTACGGGTGAGCTCGCTCAGCTAAATTCGTCCGGAGCCCCCGGCTTGGACTCATTAAGTCCTTACGGGTGAGTTCGCTCAACTAAATTCGCCCGGCGCCTTCGGCTTGGACTCATTAAGGTTCGCGAACAGCTTCGCACTAAACTCAAGCTTCGTCTTCGACTCGCTTTCGTTAAGTTGCTTACAGCCCCTCGAAGATTTCGATGTCTTTGCTCTCTTCTGTAAGAGTAACAATTGCTTTCTTTCTCTTTGCCGTCTTGCCGTAAACCAGTCCGCGTCTTCTGTTCTTGCCCTCAAGGTTCATGGTGTTAACGCTCTTTACCTTGGTGCCTGCGAACATTTTCTCAACCGCTTCTTTGATCTGGTTCTTTGTGGCGTCTGTATGAACGAGGAAAGTATATTTCTTATCCGCCATAGCGCCCATACTCTTCTCTGTGATAACCGGCTTAAGGATTACGTCATAGTATTTCAGATCTGCCATTATGCGTACACCTCCTCAATCTCTGCCACAGCAGCCTTTGTAACAACCACTGTATTATATTTCAGAATGTCGAATACATTAATGGTGTTAATCAGAGCCGTCTTAACTCCATCCAAGTTCCTTGCGGACATTACCACGTTCTGATCATTCTCGTTCAGCACGATCAGCGCCTTGGAAACCTTCAGATTATCAAGAACAGCCTTCATGTTCTTTGTCTTGATCTCATTCAGCTTCAGTTCATCCAGAACCAGCAGCTTGTTTTCCTGTACTCTTGAGGTCAGCGCAGACTTCAGAGCCAGTCTCTTTTCTTTACGATTCATCTTAAAGGAATAATCTCTCGGCGTGGGAGCAAATACAACGCCGCCGCCTGTCCACTGGGGAGCTCTCGTCGAACCCTGTCTTGCGTGGCCAGTTCCTTTCTGACGCCAGGGCTTCTTGCCGCCGCCGGAAACTTCCGAACGGGTCTTCGCTTTCTGTGTTCCCTGCCGGTTATTTGCAAGCTGGCTCACCACTGCCCTGTGTACCAGGTGCTCATTTACTTCCACACCAAACACAGCATCATTCAGCTCCAGTGTGCCAACTTCTTTGCCTTCCATATTGTAAACAGATACGTTTGCCATCTGTGTGTTCCTCCTTTCCCGTGTTCAGGCTTACTTTCCAGCTTTCACTGTCTCTTTGATCGTTACCAGCGCCTTTTTGGGTCCGGGCACAGCGCCTTTAACCAGAATCAGGTTGTTTTCAGCGTCTACCCTTACTACCTCAAGGTTCTGAACTGTGATCTGCTTTCCACCCATGCGTCCGGGCATTTTCTTTCCCTTGAACACCTTGCTGGGATCAGATGCAGCACCGTTTGATCCTGCATGACGATGATATTTTGAACCGTGGGTCATAGGCCCTCTGTGCTGTCCATGTCTCTTAATGGCGCCCTGGAAACCTTTTCCTTTAGAAACTGCCGTTGCGTCAATCTTGTCTCCAGCCGCAAAGATGTCAGCCTTGATCTCCTGTGCCACAGCGTAGCTCTCTGCGTCTTCAAACTTGAACTCTCTTACATATCTCTTGTAAGAAACGCCCGCCTTGTCAAAAGCGCCCTTCTGAGGCTTTGCAACCAGCTTCTCTCTCTTGTCAATAAAACCAACCTGCACTGCACTGTAACCGTCGTTCTCAACTGTCTTTACCTGTGTCACCACACAGGGACCAGCCTGAAGAACCGTTACCGGGGTCAGGACTCCGTTTTCGCCGAAAATCTGAGTCATTCCGACTTTTGTTGCTAAAATCGCTTTCTTCATTCTTTTACCTCCTGTTGTTCTACAGCGGATCGCCGAAGGGCGATCATCCTAGTTAACAGAGAATGATATACCGGCCCGCCGCTTCGCGGGGCCTTGTTTTATATCAACCTGATAGGATTTGCTTCTAAATAATAAGGATGTTTTATTTCTGCTTCATCTTGATGTCGATGTAAACACCTGCCGGCATTTCAAGTCTTGAAAGCGCATCCACAGTCTTCTGAGTCGGTGTAAGGATATCGATCAGTCTCTTGTGGGTTCTCTGCTCGAACTGCTCTCTGGAGTCTTTATACTTGTGTACCGCACGAAGGATCGTAACTACTTCCTTCTTCGTGGGAAGCGGTACAGGTCCGCTCACCTGAGATCCGTTCTTTTTTACTGTCTCGATGATTTTCTTCGCAGATGCATCCACCAACTGGTGATCATATGCTTTCAATGTGATTCTCATTACCTGACTTGCCATAAAAAAAGTCGCCTCCTTTTCGCACTTTGTTTCAGTACGACAAGCGGTGACTGTACACTCATCCGTGTGTGTCATCTCTCCTCACACGGCCTTTCCATTTTACTTCATGGATGTTAAACAATTTGTACAGTGACTTGTCGCCAGTTTCCATAACTTGACATTCGCTCCACGGAAAACCTGCAGATTTATTCTGCAGCAACCTCACGCTTCTACGCTATCAAGGTCACAGCGATAGTATTATACAGAAAAACCCCTGCAAAGGCAAGGGCTTTTCTGGAAAAAATTTATTTTATTATTGTTTTTTTTTGCGTACAAGCAGGAAGGTCACAATATGGTCACGCCTGCTTTTTGCAACAGGAGCTGTTCGTCCGAGGAAAGTTCATTTTGAATCCATCCGTTATTTATCTTCCTCTCCATCTCTTCCATGGTACGAAGTCCCCCAATAGCGTCGTAGGAGGCAACACAGCAGGCTCCGGCTGCTGCCGCCATTCTCAGACATTCTTCCAGCTCTTCCCCGTCTGCCATTTTTTTCAGAAAAGCAGCGATGCACGTGTCGCCCGCACCAGTCCCCGATACGACCTTTTCCGCCTGGAACCCTCGCATAAATATGGATTTTTCCCCCCAGCCATCAAAACTGTTTCCCAGCTTTTTTAGGCAGCTCTTCGTTCCCGAGCGGAAATATAGGCCAGAAGCTCCGCATTTTATCATAACAGCTTTCGTTCCCATTTCCAGCAGCTCTTTTGCAAGAGGAATTACATCCTGCGCCACGGACAGAAACTGTGTTACATTTCTTCCTTGGGCTCTTTTGACCCATTCTGCGTATCGCTCCGGGTGCAGGAAGCTGCAGATCTCTTCGATGCTGGGGACAAAGAAATCCACATAGGGAAGAACTTTTTCCAGAATCCTTTTCCAGTTGCATTTTGCCGCCTCTGAATTCTCATCAACGGCAGCCATGTCAAGAGAGGTTCTTATATGCTGGCCTTTAACCATACGGAAAATTTTTTCCAGTTCTTCTCCTTCATTCCTGTACATTCTTTTCATCAGGGGAGGATACCCAAAGTGAAAATGAGAAGCTCCTTCCAGATTTGTCTCATTAATATCGGCGCTGGAAAAATTGTCATTGCATCCATAGTAATTCATAAAAAAGCGATCAAATCCTTTTAGGGCAAAAACAATGGTATAAGCGCTGTCCTCGCCTGAGGCCGTGATCATTGAATCTTCTTCTGAAAATGGCTTTAAAAGTTCTTTTGTCAGCATTCCAATTACATCATCGCCGATTTTACCAATCAGCTTCACTGAAGCTCCAAACTTTTTTAATGCCAGGCCGGTATTAAAAACCGTCCCCCCTAAATGCACCGTCAGCTTTCCTGTTTTTACCACCTTGCCGGGGAGAAATATATCTGCCAGTCTCTGTAAATTATATTCCCTGAACGCCGGAGAAATATCAAGCGCCGTCTGTCCGGCCACAATAATTTTGCCAGTATCTTCTGCTGTCATCGTCCCTTTCTCCCCTCCGTCTCTTTTTTACAGCTTAGTAATCGCAAATACACATTTTGATGGATGCCCCTGGAAATTTATAAGCTGATATTTTGTGCCTGCCGGAAGAAAAAAGGTATTCCCCTCTTCTATTTGATAGGATTCCTGTATATCTGGAAGATTAATGGTTACAGGCCCGTCTACACAGTACAAAGCACCGTCTCCTTCGTGGACATCGGGATCTGAGCATCTGGGACCGTATCCCCCTGCAGGCAAAATAAATTCGCCAAAATGCCCGTAATCGTTGCTGGTAATGAAGCGCATCAGCATGGGATGCTCCATGCCCGAAATATTATTAAGTTTATCCCAATCCCTGACCGCATAAACTGCCTGCGGTTCTTTTCTGGCCTTTTCTCCCGAAACAGGCCAGGCACCGATATCATCCGTGCAGCCCTGCCGGTGAAAATCAATTATTACATTTCTCATATCCGGTAAGTTTTTATTATTGGGCCCTTTGTAAAATTTGGTCTCTTTGTCTGATGGGATCACAGCGGGAGGAATATTGTCTCCCCATGCCTTCGGCGTTATAAAATACAAAATCCGTGTAAGGTCCCCTGAAAAGTTATGGGCTTTATGCCAGGCCCCTTCCGGCATATACAGCCCGTCTCCCGTTTCCAAATAGGCAAACTGCCCGTTTCCGCTTCTCTGGATTACAGGCCCTTTCAGAATATAGTAAGATTCGTCCCCGGGATGGATATCCAAAGGATCAAAGCTTGCTCCCGGGGCAAGTTCATAAATCCCCAGCATAAAGGTGTCTGTGCTGATAATGGTGTATGTATTATCGCTGGTAAACGCATTGTCCGGCGGATATAACGCCATAGAATAATCTTCTTTCCGAATTAAAGCCGGCTTTTTGTGTTCCGGGTCAAACGGAAATTTCTCTAAAATTGACATTAACTTTGCCATCTTCTTCCTCCTTATTTCAGTCCTCGAAATACAGCCAGAACCTCCTTGGCATACTCTTTTATAAATTCGACCACAGACTCCTGAAGCTCATGGTAAGGTATGGTTGTCTTTGACTGAGCAATCCTTTGCTGTATGAATTCCGTGGCTGCTTTTGCCATATAAGAATAGTAATTAATCTTCGTACACCCTGCCGCAATGGCCTTTTTCACCTGATCAAAGGCAACGCCGGATGCTCCGTGCATTACAACTTGACAGCTTCGAGGCATCTCCCTGCGTATTTCTTTTACCCGGTCAATATCCAGTTCCGGCGGCTCGGCATAAATCCCATGCATTGTCCCAAAGCATACAGCCAAAGCGTCACAGCCTGTCTCCGCTGCAAACTCGGCAGCCTGCCTGGGATCTGTAAAATATTTTCGGATGTCTTTATTGGTCAGCACACGATTTTCACCGCCATGAGAATCCTCTTCCGTGGAAGCCATCACCCCCAGCTCCGCTTCTACTGTAATCCCCAGACCATGAGCTTCCTCCGTAAAAGCTTTCACCCTCTTTAGGTTCTCTTCAAAAGGAAGGGCGCTGCAGTCATACATAATAGAAGGAAAACCCACCCGAATCGCCCGCATCACAAAATTAAAGTCGCTCCCATGATCCAGATGTACGCATACAGGAACCGTGGCCTCCCGTGCATAGTGCAGCATCTGCGGCCCAATTCTCTCAATAGGGATCAAAGCGTCATGTACCTGCGCATGATCAATGATCACCGGTGTATTCAGCTCTTCCGCCGCGCGGATTACTCCCCGGATCATTTCCACGTTGGGCGTATTTATACACGGTATACCATACCCCTCTTTCTGCGCCGTCTCCAGTATTTGACTCATGTTTACCAGCATTCCTTCCTCCTCCTTAAAATTTAATTGTTTTCTCTCTTTCTTGCTTTTATAGTATCAATGTATATTGCCAGCAGTATAATCGCTCCTTTGGCAATCAACTGCCAGAAAGCATTTACGTTCATTAGATTTAATCCGTTATTGATCACTCCAATTACCAGCACGCCAATGATGGTACCACTCATTCTTCCTACACCGCCCTGCATGGAAATTCCTCCCAGAACACAGGCTGCTATGGCGTCCATTTCAGCCCCGTCTCCTACAGAGGGCTGGGCCGAATACATCCTGGCGGCCAGGATAATCCCTGCCATTGCAGCCAGAAATCCTGAAATGGTATACACAATAATTTCAATCTTTTTAAGGGGAATTCCTGAAAGCCTTGCCGCTTCCCGGTTGCCCCCCAAGGCATAAACATACATTCCAAACTTTGTCTTTCCCAACAATACGGAAAACAGCACAATCAGTATCACGGAAAAATAAATCTGATAGGGAACTCCAGCCAGACGACCAACTCCTAAATTTGTAAAAGCCTTCACTGACTGAATGCGAATTCCCGTCCCCCCTGTATAAACCTGGGCTGCTCCCCGTATAATATTCATCGTGGCCATTGTCACAATAAAGGCCGGAACCTTCCAGGTAGAAATAATCAGCCCATTTAACGCTCCGATCATGAGCCCAAGCAACAGTCCTGCCAGAATCGCCGCCGGAATAGGAATTCCGCCCTGCGTAATCAGAGCCACTGAAACAATCCCGCTCAGGGCAACCACGGCACCCCCGCTCAGATCAATTCCCCCCGCAATAATAACAAAGGTCATTCCGATTGCCAGGCACAGGTTCGTAAATACCTGTCTCAGCACAGAAAGGATATTATCCTTGGTAGCAAACACTTCGGTGCCAAACGACAAAATTAAAACCAGCAAACACAAGACAACTAAAATGCCAATGTTTTCTTTCAGAAAACTTTTTAATATTCTTTTACCCGTTATTTCTCCTTTGGTTTTTATCTGCTCCATGACTTCCTCCTGTCGCATAGTACATGATTTTATCCTGTGAGAAATCAGAGCGGTAAAGCTCCCCTGTTATTCTGCCTTCATGAACTACATAAGCTCTGTCACACATATTGATAATTTCCGTCAATTCAGAGGAAACCATTAAAACAGCAATTCCTGACTTTGCCAGCTCATTTAATATAGAATAGATTTCTGCTTTTGCCCCTACATCCACTCCCCGTGTGGGCTCATCCACAATTAAAACTTTCGGCTCTGTGGCAAGCCATTTACTGAGAACTACCTTTTGCTGATTTCCACCGCTAAGTTCCGACACCCTTTGATTCTCCGATCTGGCTTTTATCTTTAATTTGGAAAAATATTTCCGAACGAACGATGCCCTTTTTCCCGCCCGTATTAAACCTTTCTCTAAAATCTTTTTTAATGACGCTAAAGTTAGATTATACCCCACCGTATTTACTAGGATCAGTCCCTGTTCCTTCCTGTTTTCCGGCACCAGGGCAATTCCTTCCTGAATTGCCCTGCGTGTGTCTGGATGGATAAGCTCCTTGCCACTCAGAAAAATCCGTCCCTCGTCATACGTGTCCGCGCCAAAAATCGAAAGCATTATTTCACTGCGCCCTGAACCTACCAATCCGGCGAATCCTACAATTTCTCCTTGCCTTACAGAAAAGGACACATCCCAAAAAGTTTTCTTTTTACCCAGCTTCTTTACCTCCAGAGCCTTTTCTCCCGGAGAATTGAAATCCCTGACGTAGTAATTTTCAATTTTCCGCCCCACCATTTCTTTCACTATTTCATCTGTGGTAATTTCCTGTACTGGATGAGTGGCAATATAGCTTCCATCACGCATCACCGTAACCCGGTCGCAGACTGTGAATATTTCTTCCATTCTATGTGAAATATATAGGATACTGACTCCTTCATTTTTGAGACGTGCCATAATCTCAAAAAGCTGCTGCGTTTCTTTCAAAGAAAGGGAAGAGGTGGGTTCGTCCATAACTAATATCTTGGTGTCAAAAGACACAGCTTTGGCAATTTCCACCAACTGCTGCTGAGCAATCGTAAGCTGGCAGACAGCCTGACCAGACAGGATTTCAATCTGGAGTTCATCCAGGATTTTCTGCGCCTTTCTCTCCATAGAAGCCGTATTTCTGATCCCCCCCATTTTTGTTTCCTCTCTCCCCAGAAAAATATTTTCTGCTACTGTCAGATAGGGAACAAGACAAATTTCCTGGTGAATAATATTAATTCCCATATTCCTGGCATACTGGACATCTTTAATCCGCACTTCATGTCCGGAGATTTCAATCTGTCCCGCATCCGGTTCATAA
>DVGR01000198.1 GCA_018712605.1 Candidatus Choladousia intestinigallinarum | reverse complement strand
ATATCCATAATGTATATTTCCAATATCATCTTGCCTAATGACACTTCCATTATAATAATAAGTTACATTTTCACTAAATTTCCATGCTCGTTGATTTTTGAAATCCCAATTTCCTCCTGTTTTTACATTTACCACAAATTCTTTGACTGCATTAACAAAGCCTTTTTCAATCCGATACTCTCTTAGATACTCTGCATTTTTTCTCATTTCAGAATTTAGTCTATTCGTAATATCAACCGTTGTTCTATTAATACCATGTGAACAATTTCCAGGCGGCAATCCATGTTCAAGACGCGCAAAATCTCCTGCGCTACCATTATACACGCATCCGCAGGGTAATGTACCTGTTGGATCATAATACGTTGTAGGATTGTTCAGGCAATATGAAAACATGTTTTTTTCTATGCTTCCTTGGCCTGTAGAAAAAAATCTATCTAAGCATATCAACCTTCTCAGCTCCGGATCATAGTACCGGCTCTTCAGGTAGTACATCCCTGTCTCGGTGTCGTAAAAGTAGCCTCTGTAGCGGAAGGGGTTCTGCTGGCCGATGGTGTCCTTCAGGCTTCCGGTAATACTCAGGATCTTTCCCCAGCTGTCGTAAGTATAGTGTACTACCTCGTTCCCATCCTCGTCAACAAGGGCAATCACATCGTTCTGAAGATTTCTTACATAGAAGTAGTTCTTCCCTCCCACGACCATGGATACCAGGTTCGCACCGGAATCATAATGGTACCAGAAGGTCTGACCGTTGGTGGTTTCCGATACCAGGAGGTCTCCTGCCATGCGGTATTCGGTAGTCACACCGTCCACCACTTTTTTCACCCTGGCTCCGGTATGGTCGTAAGAATACTGGATCTTCTTCCCGTTATTTACCCCTGAAAGCTTCCTGCCCTGCGTCCATGTGTAAGAGGTGGTCCCTCTCTGGATCATGTTCCCGATGGCGTCATAAGCCATAGGGATCCCGTCCCAGGTCAGGAGCTGATCCTTCCAGGCGGCGTCATACCTGCCAGTCACTGTTTTTACTGCTGAGGGCAGGGAAGCCGCCGTGGTATAAGCGTACTCTTTTACTGCAGTCAGGTTCCCTCCTTCGTCATATTCATAAACAAAGGTCTTATTCTGGGTCTGGCTGTTCTCGCGGATCAGCTGGTTCCTCTCGTCATACTGGAAGGTATCTGTCTTCACTGCTCCGCCGGAGCCCGGATTTTCCTGGATGCTGGTGATATTTCCATTCTGATCGTACTTATAGCTCAGGGTTCTCTGTCCCGCTGTTACAGAGGACGGCAGCGCCCGCTCCTGATTTCCGCTGGCAGAAGGATAAGTGAATTTTACCGCAAAATTCTTCTTTGTACCCAGAGTGACGCCTGAAGCTCTTCCATACTTATCATAGGCCGTAGTCTTGGTATATCCCCCCCTCACCTTCGTGGTCTGTTCCCTGCCGTCCTTATCGTAAGTATACAGGGTGGTGATGTGGGAGGCTCCGGCCTGATGGATCATCCGCGTCATATGGTTGTTGGCGTCATAAGTATATTCGTAGAAGGAGCCCTTCTCATCCCTGACGCGCATCAGACGATCCAGGAAATCATAGTCCAGGTAATAGGTCTTGCCCGATACATGGTTCGTCACCTGACAGAGATTTCCTTCCTTTCCGTATACATAGCTGTTCAGCTTCTGCTCCGCGGAGGAGCCGGATCCTTTGAGATAGCTGACGCTTAAACGGTCCTGGCTGTCATAGGTATAGCGGATCTCGTTTCCATTCGCATAGACCACCTTAGCAAGATTTCCATTTTTGGCTTCATAAGTATAGGATACCACCTGCTTTCCCGCGATCGAAGCGGACGTTGTATTGCCAAACGCATCATACCCGAATCCATAGCGGAAGCCGTTGTGGTCGATGGCCGTGAGCTTATCCTTGGTGTAGGCGTAGGTATTCTTCACGCTCTTCTTCACGCCGCCCACAGTAACGTCCTGGGAGACGGATGTCAGGCGTTCCGCGCTGTCATATCCGTAGGAAAGTTTGCTTCCCCTCCCGTCAGTCAGGGAGAGCAGAAGGTCCGTCGCCGTTTCCCAGGTATACAGGGTGGTATTCCCTTCTGCGTCAGTTACGGAGGATACATGGTTCTTATCGCTGGTAAATCGGCGGTTCACCCAGATACCCTTATCCGGCGCGGATGGATCCACGGCCCCGCTCTTGGTGATATTTCCGTTTGCATCATAGAGAAGACGGCTGACCACTCCCATAGCGGAGGTTGCCTTTACAACGTTTCTTTTCGGTTTATCATATTCAAACCGGAAGTTATTTCCCTTAGGATCCGTGATCCCCGTCAGGTCGCTGTTTTCGTTGTATTCGAATTTTGTGGCGTTCTTCTGGGCGTCCACCGCCGAGATCAGGTTGTTGTCCTCGTCATAGGTGTAGGACTGTCCGAATTCTTCCCGGTAGAGGGAAAGACCGTCAAAAAATGCCATATTCGCATTTCTGCAGTAACTGTAGGATACACGGATGCTGGTATATGCCTGCTTTGCCACATATACGTCGCTTAAAAACTGCCAGTCCAGGATATCCGGGCTGAAGTTCGTGTAATGGGTATCCGTATTGCCTGCGTCGTCCACAAAAGTCACTTCCACCCCGAACCGGCGGTATTTATCATTTTCTGTTTCAGGAAGCGCGGTTCCCCGTCCCCAGGCATTGACCATATAGGTATCGCCCTTTTTGCCGGTGATGTCCAGCACCTTCATCAGCCGCTTATTTACCAGCTGGTCGCCAATGAATTTATAGACATGGTTCTCCAGCCCGCCGACTCCTTCCGGTACAGTAATTGTGTTCCGCTTGCCGTAGTTTGGCTGTACAGACGCCTTAAAGTACCGGGTGGAAAGAAACAGAAACTGTCCGCCCCACTGCACTGCATACCACTGCTGGCCGTTCTGCTGCTGCAGGACGCCGCGGATGCGCACAGTCTGTCCGGATTTTAATGTAGTAGCCGCAGTACCGGAGAGAGAAGGCGTATAGAACAGCTTGTCGTCCTTTGTCATCACACCGTATGGATAATTGATGCAGAGACGGATCACGGATTCCATCCTCATATACCCATAGTAGTGCTTCTTGTCGATCTGCATGCCAAGGTAATACCATTTTTGCTTGTTGGCGTCCTCTTTCGTGGAAACCAGGGACAGGCAGGTTCCCTTTGGGATGGAACTTTCAACCACTGTTCCGGAGTCGGAGGCCGCCGCCCGGAGAACTGCGCCTGTCACACCTACCACAGCAGAGTTTTCTCCATCAGATCCGCCCAGATACGGAACTCCCTGTGTGGAAGGGAAATATCCTTCTGTACCTGCCGCGTTTCTTGCCCGGTACCATCCCCTGTTCTCGCCTGTGGTATACAGCTTTGCGCAGAGATGGGTTCCCTTGGGAACAGAAGTCAGTTTCTTTGAGGATAAAGACGGTGTTTCATAAAGATAAGCGCTGGCCGCAGTAGCCAGAAGGTTCATCTGCACCGGAAGATAGTTGGACGCCCCCACCGTAGTCAGCCCGTCCTCCGCTTTCCCGGATGTGGAATAGCCGGCAGCGCTGCCTAAATGGAAATCCCCGTTGTCTACCAGGTTGCAGCGGCTGGCCGTAGTTCCGGTTTCAAGCTGAGCCATATCTCCGTATACCGTACCAATCGCACCGGAGATCATAAGGTAAACGCGCACCGTTGTGTTGCTGGTATCCGCCGGAAGAGTAAACGTCGTCTTCAGACGGACAAAATCTGCACTGTTCCCGGTAAGCTTTTCACTGTCCGAGGTATGCCAAGCGCCCGCCTTATCCTGGTAACGGACTCTCAGATATGCCCCTCCTCCGGAATTCGCCTGGGTAATGGCCTCTTTCGTGTAAATGGATGCGGTATAAGTCGTTCCTTTCTTCAGGCTGACATCCTGGGCCCAGCATACATAACCGTTCAGAGAGGTACTTTCAATCTTCAGGGAACGGTCCCCTACCATACAGTAAGCGGCATTGGTATTGATGGAAGATGTCCCGGCTCCGCCCGTGCCTACGCTTTTTTTCCATCCAAGAGTTTTGGCCTGGATGATGGGATCCTTCAGGAGCTGCACCACATTGGCCTGCAGCTTTGTGGTATTTTCCAGCTGGTTTACATGGTTTCCGTCTTTGTTATATTTAGCGCTGGCAGCGTGGCCGAATCCGTCATGGATATGGAGGAGATTTCCGCTGTTGTTAAAACGGTAGATCTCGCTGCGGTTTTTGTTGTCTGTAAATTTTGTACTGTTGTATCCGTAGGTCAGCGTCAGACTGTTTCCTTCTGTGGAACCTCCGTATTCCGTGATCTTTTTCACACGGTAAGGCTGGGTGCCGTAGTAGCTGTATTTCATAGCGTAACCATCGATATCGGCAGCAGAAGTGAGCATGTTGTTGGTATCATAAGTATAATTCACTGTTTCCCCGTCAATATCTATGATCTTCACCAGGTTCCCGTTGGTATAGCCAAAGAGCTTCTTCTTTCCGGAAGGCGATGTGACTTCGTGGAGGTAGGTCGGGTTCCCCTCGCTATCCTCCCGGTAGGAAAGGGTGGTCCTCCTTCCCGCCCCATCTGTAATGCTCATGATCCTTCCACCGGCCCAGGAGACGGTCAGGGTATTCCCGTTCTTGTCACAGACCTTTACCAGGTAACCGTTGCGGAATTTCAGCTGATTCTCTTCTTTATCATGGATCACCAGCTGCTCGGAAGCATCTGTATGGATCGTCATAGTCAGCTCCAGTCCTGACTCATCTTTCCACTCTTTCTCCTTGGAATCATAATAGAAGTAATGAATGGTTCCGTCCCCGTCTGTGTGCTGGTAATATTCCGTTCCTGCAATATTTACTTTTTTCAGTGTCTGGTAATAGCTGAGGCTGAAGCCGTTTCCGTATCCAAGGTTCGTTTTGCGGTTGTTGGAATTGTAAACGTGTGTCAGCGACATGGGAACGCGGCTTCCGCCTGTGCTCAGGGTATCATGAATAAGGATCAGGTTGCCGTTGTAGTCGTTTACATGTACCGTACCCGCACGGCCCACGTCCTGGCTGTGGTAGGTCCAGTAATCTTCCAGACCGGAATAATTCACATAAGAGATATCGATCCTGGGACGCATGTCCTGGTAGCCGTCGTCGCAGTCTGAGGAGAGAAATTCCGTATAGCCGGAAAGCTCCTTGTCGTCCTTGAACATCAGCCCGTAATTGCCGCCGTTCTGGTACCAGTCCTTCACCATGCGGGTAATGTCCAGGGTCACATACCGCTGCTGGGTTCCCTTATAGCGGCACAGATCTTCTACGGTTTCGGAATAAATGGGTTTATTGTACCAGTTGATGGAATTGGAGTTCCATGCCTGAAGGACTTTATGTACTTCCACAGTACGTTCCTTCCCGTCCTCGGCCAGAGACACCAGCACCAGCCTTGCGTTGATCACCATGTCGCCGGTCTTGATCTCCGGAAGCTCGAACCGCACGAAGCTCCTCTGCACCTCGTCGCCGCCCATAGTCTTTAAAATAATGCTCTGCTGAAAGTTGTCCTCCTCATAGAAGGATGAAACATGGGCGTCATAGATCTCCGCAGCCTTCTTGGAGGTGGTGGTCACCGGATCCAGGATCACAGGATACTGGCGTCCTTCTTCCCTAAGCCATTCCATGTCCGGGGTGAAAGTAATCCTTACAAAGCCTTCTGTCTCCTCCATGGACAGACGGATCGCCTCGGACTTCTTCCCTGAAGCGTCCTTCATGCATGGGGCATTCACACAGAAGATCTCCTGATTTTCTTTATCCAGGAAACTTACCCTGTTGTGTTCCAGCACAGGGCTGAGATCCCCGGCCTGGTAAAGGCAGGTATAGCTTTCCATAAGCGCCTCCGGGCTTTTCAGGATCAGGTCTTCCTTTATCCCTTCCCCGTGCACTCTCAGCCGCAGATCCGCGCCGTTAATGATCTCCGGGTAAAGGACAACGCTGCCGCCCTGTTTTTCAGCCTGCACAGGCTGTCCCGCTTCCAGGCCCCAGGACAGCGTATGCCCTTCCTTCTTCAGGGAGATCATGGATGCGTCCCCTGCTGTACTGTTCAGAAAGATCTCAGTATTTCCTTTCTCGTTGCGAAAGCCAGCCTTACTTTCTTTTCCCTCCAGCTTCCATGCAGCCGCAGAGATCCCTGCTTCCGTCACTTCCTGCAAAGTATCGTCCATTTCTTTCCAGGAACCGTCTTTTTCCTTATAGTGGACAGGCTCCAGATAGATCTCTACCGTTTTAGAGTGATCTTTGTTCTCATAAACTTTGCGGTTTGCTGTTCTCTGATCCAAAAGTTCTGTCCGTTTCATTTGTCTGAACTGTTTCATTTTTTCGCTCTCCTTTATATTTTTATTCTATAAAGGTTCTCCGGAGCACCTTACATATTGCATTATATCGAACATATGTTTGTATTTTAATATCACATTTGTTATATTTAAAAATATATAGATTTATTTTTTGTTATTTTACTTTGTAAAACAATGGAACATACAAAACATATCTTTGATATTATGATGTTATTGTTTGAATTCCAAAATATAACTTCATAAACTTCATTCTAACCATATACCATATATGAAGTATTGTCAACATTTTTTATGAAGTTAATGAATTTATACCGGATAAAAAAAGAGCCAATAGCGCAAACTCTATTAGCTCTCTTACTCACATCATATTTGGTTATAAATCGTCTGTCGGATATAGCGATTTTAGGTTTCCTCTTATTTTTCCTGCCCCTTCCGGGCCTCCAGCTTATCCTCAAATTCCTTCAGCTTTATCTTATATTCCCTCAGATCTTTATTTAGAAGCTCCGCCGTACTTTCCCTGCATTGTCCGCGCGGGATATCATAATGTTTCACCAGATAATCCCCAAGATACTTTGTCGTTTTCTGGGCTCCTACCGGATTCAGATGATGGGGATCATAGAAATCAGATTCCCAGTCAATCTCCATCTCTCTCAGCGGCTCCTCCAGATTAAAATCAATATAGGCTGCGCCGCATCCTTCCGTCAGCTTTTTTGCCGTCTGATATCTCCCGTATGTCCACCGGTCGTCCGGCATATTGACTACGATCACCTCAGATCCCTGAGATCGGCAGTATTCAATGGCATCCTGGTAAAATAACCAGGAATCCGTATTCTCCTTTTCCGGAGGCACTGTTTTATCCACACGGTCTCTGGCATCGATTTTCCTTGCCCTGTACACCGGATACTGGCCGCGCATGAAGTCGTGGCGGTACTGTAAATTATATATATCCGTCCACTGGAGCTCTTTCCATCTGTCATGATAACGGAAGATAGGGAAAATATAATCCAGTATATGCTGAGAGTCGCTTCTTTTCACAACTTCATAAACAGCTTTCAGCTTATCAGCTGACAGTCTTTTAAAATCAAGGCCTCTCCGGAGATACGGTTCATTGGCGTTATAGTCATAGTCCAGAAAAAGGCTTGTGATACCCATGACGACAACTTCAGGCTTTTGGTAACGGTACGCCTCTTTAATGTTCAGCCAGGTAACCGGCGGCGCCTGAACCGTGCTGGCCCGGGTATGCGCCACAATGCCGTAATCCTCCCAAAGCTCCAGAGGGGACAGACCTACCAGAAGGGTGCTGCTTCCGGCAATCAGTACATCAACTGTATTCTTTTCCGTTTTGTAGAAGGTTCTGTTCTGGTCCGTATCCTGTATATAATACGGAATAAACAGCTTTCCTGCAAAAACAAGGAGCATGACAAAAATCACTGTTACGATCAGGCACCGGATAAGAATCCATCTATTCTTTTTTTCTTTCCACATATCCTATTTCATCTTTTCCCTTAATTCATTCATGTTTATTTTGCCGTTAAAATTCAAGGGCATCTGATCCATCGCGCAGAACTTCCTGGGTATCATATAGTTCGGCAGCCGTTCCCTTAAGTATCCGGCAATCTCACGGGGAGAAGTGCCTGCACCCGTATAAAACAGCCATATCTGCTGCTTTTCTTTCTGATACAGGCAGACTGCCTCCTGGATCTCCGGCATGGACAGGGCTGCTGCCTCAATCTCTCCCAGCTCCACACGGTGTCCCATGTGCTTGATCTGAGCGTCCTTTCTTCCGCAGAAAAGCAATTCCCCCTGCTCATTATATTTTCCAAGATCGCCTGTCCGGTATACAGTCTCGTCATAGATTGGATTCAGAGGATTTCTTACAAAAACCTCCCTCGTCTTCTCCGGATTCCCATAATATCCCAGCGCCAGCGAGGTTCCCCGTACATAAATCTCACCCGTTTCGCCAGGAGCCGCCTCCTTTCCTTCCTCTGTAATGAGAAGGATATTTGTATTTCGGAAAGGCTGTCCAATAGGGAGCGTTTCGTCCTCTGATACCAGATGATCCACCACATGCCAGGTACAGCTCGCCGTGATCTCTGTGGGACCGTAATGGTTCACAAAAACAGCGCCCGGAAGGTTTTCCTGCCATACTCTGAGATGTCGGCACGGCATCACTGAACCCGTAAAGAACACCTTCTTTACAAATTCCGGACGTATTTCTTCAAAGGTTCCCAGCTCTGAGCAAAGCGACAGAGCGCCTGTAACCCAGCAGATCGTTGTCACTTTATTTTCATTCAGATACTGAAACAGCCGCACAGGCATGGAAAAATATTTCTTCGGAATCAGGACTGTGCTGGCACCTGTTTTCAGAGGAAGGTACAGATCCCGCAGCGCCGCTACATAATCCAGCGGTGACTGGTTCCCTAAAATTTCATCCTCCCCTATCCCGAAGGTTTCTGAAAAGGCTTCAATATAATCAATCAGCTGTCTGTGGGACTCTACCACGCCCTTTGGTATCCCGGTAGATCCAGAGGTAAAGATCACATACGCCGGATCTACATCCATCACCTGTCTGCGGACAGCCTCCAGCTTCCCCGAATCCTCCTCTGCAGCTTCCAAGTCGCTGGTGGAAAAAATCTTCCCGGAAAACCCCAGCTCTTCTGCGTCCTCCAGGAATTTGTCCTCCGTCACCATAAGGCCTGCCTGCACTGTATCCAGGATCAGCTTCAGCCGGTATTTCGGAAGCTCCATGTCGATGGGCACATAGAAACATCCGCTGTAAAGAACCGCAAAAAAAAGAACCGGCGTTGTAACTGTTTTATCCGTAATGACAAAAACGGGGCTGCGTGGAGATGTGCGTTCCGCAAGAAAACTTCCCCATCTGCGTGCTTTCAAAAGAGCGTCCTGAAATGTTATTTCATTTTTTTCATCCTTGTACAGAACTTTTCCCCCATATTTTTCCTGGGCCTGTTCCAGGTATTCTAAAATATTGATAATCATATCCTGTCCTTTCTTTGCATGCCAACTTTTATCCGCTTTATATCCCTGCACGCTGGCACTAAAATCCCCTGTAAATAAAGGATTTCGCATCATAACCCATTCCATAGACTCCAAAAATCACAATGGCAAAGCCTCCGGCAAGGTATATCATCCATCGAAACAATGCATTCTGCCTGGATATCAGCTCCCGGACACTGTAGCCGCATTCCTGTATCACGCTGACTGCGATCCAGAATACAAGACAGAAGCCCAACAGAATAAAATCCTGCGATGTAAGTCCCAGCGTAAAAACAGCTCCGTTAAAAAGGATTCCCGGATTGAAATCCAGGCTGTGCCTGATCATCCAAACCGCAGCGGCAAAGCTGGCTCCCCTGGAAAAAAATCTGCCGATCACCACCAGCAGAAAAGTCCTGCAGATTCGGAACAGCCGCCAGCTGAACGCTTTTGTATTAATCCTGAAAAGACCGGTCAGCCGGATGATGTAAGGTTCAAAAAGGATTCCTCCTATAATGAATACCGCCTGGTAAAGCCCATAAGCAATGTATTTGAATTCCGCTCCATGCCAGATACCAATAACGAAAAAAGTGATAAGCTGAGCAAAGATAACCGGAACCAGTTTCCCGATTCTGTCTCCAAAAAATTTTCGGGAGTTTTTTCCAAGCTTGCCAAAAAATTTTGAAAGAGAAATAGGATAAAAAATATAATCCCGACACCAGGATCCCAGAGTAATATGCCATCTCCTCCAAAATTCCGGAATACTTGTGGCAAAATACGGTCGTTTGAAATTCAGCGTCAGATCAATACCAAAAATCTGCGATACTCCCCTTGCAATATCCATTCCTCCGGAAAAGTCTCCGTAAATCTGGATCGTATAGCCGATCACACCG
>DVGR01000197.1 GCA_018712605.1 Candidatus Choladousia intestinigallinarum | reverse complement strand
CCACAGAATTAACGGTATTGATCGCCAGCGCTGACACGCCGCAGCAAACCAGATCATATTCACCGCTGCCGTACTCTGCATGTCCGCTGCTCTGAAATCCTTTGTAATGATGGGCCGTTTTCCACACCGTGAACCGAATCATTCCTGATTAACCATTAATTTTTTCGATCTTAACCTGTGTGTACTGCTGTCTGTGACCGTTTTTCTTGTGGTAACCGGTTTTTCTCTTGTACTTGTAAACAATGACTTTCTTAGCTTTACCGTTCTTTACAACGGTCGCTGTAACAGTGGCTCCTGCTACGTCAGCGCCTACCTTCAGTCCCTCATTGCTCACTGCAAGCACCTGGTCAAAGGTTACGGTCTCTCCAGCCTCAGCACCCAGCTTCTCTACGAAAATGGTATCGCCTTCGGCTACTTTGTACTGTTTACCACCTGTTGCAATAATTGCGTACATATGGCACCTCCTGTTTATCATTACTCGCCAAATACGGTAGTCCGAAGACATTTAAACCTCTTTGTGCGGCATACTTTGTAATAATAGCATATCTTGCCAAGAGGTGTCAATCTGTTTTCTTGAATTTTAAATGGATTTTTGACCTCCTTCGAGAATCCGATCCAGCTCCTGATTTAGAAATTCCCTGGAGGTCACCTGGATCCCATGAATCCCCAGCTCCCTGGCTGCGGCTATATTTTCCTCTTTGTCATCCAGAAACAGGGACTCTTCCGGCAAAATCCCATACCGCTCCAGCAGATAATGATAAATTGCAGGATCCGGTTTTCCCTTATGGATCTCATAGGAAACCACCCTGCCGTCTATGTACGGCCAGAAAGAAGCTCCGTCTGTATGCTTTTTAAAAAGGAATTCCGAGTAATTGGACAGAAGATAAATATTAAATCCTTTCATTTTCAGCCTGGCCACTTTTTCCCATATCTCGGGCCTCGGAACATGCATCTGTTCTCCGTGCCGGATAAACCACTCAATCTGATCTCCGTCCTCAGGAAATTCCCTGTGGTACTCCTGAATCACCTCATCCACGGACATCAATCCCAGATCCAGAACATCCGCCCAAAGGTAGCTGTCGAACATTTCCGTTCCAATTCTCCTGGCGTCTTCCGGCGCCAGTCCGTGATCCAGCATCATATCCATCCAACGGTATTCTACCAGTACATCTCCCACATCAAAGATAATGTTTTTTATCATATCCTGCCCTCATCTTATCGTGCGTTTTTCTAAAATTCCTATCCCTTTCATTATACACATTCCTTCCAAAGATGCAAGGAGAGCCTATTTTAATTCTCTGTAACCATTCATCCGTCATTAAGCTGCATTTCCACGTCCGCCGCCGGAGTTTCTTCGGCAAAGCTGCTCAAATTCCTTCAGCTTTCTCCTGGCCTCTGGTGAAAGGTCCTGAGGCACGGAAATTGCCACTCTTGTGTACTGATCCCCACGGAGGGAGGAATTCTTCATGGACACAATTCCTTTCCCCCGGAGCCGGATTTTGGTTCCAGACTGAGTACCCTCCCGGATTTTACAGACCACATCCCCGTAGAGCGTGGGCACAACGGCCTCTCCGCCCAGGACTGCAGTGGTAAAAGGAACTGTCACAGATGTGTATACATCCATTCCCTTCCTCTCAAACCCAGGCTTCTCTCCCACCTGTACCTGCAAAAGAAGATCACCAGGACTGCCGCCGCCCATTCCGGGATTGCCTTTTCCCCCAAGGCGAATCGTTTTTCCGGAATCAATTCCTGCTGGGATACGTACCCGCAGAGACTGGGAACTGCCGTCAGGGCTTGTAAGGCTGATAATCTTCTCGCATCCAAAGACGGCTTCGTCAAAGGTTACTGAAACCTGCCCGTGCAGGTCTGTGCCCCTGCGTCTCAGATCCTGTCCTCCAAAGCCGTTCTGATAGAACCGATGGTATGTCCCGGCCCCCTGGCCGCGGGCTCCCTCCTGTCCGGCGCCTCCAAACATACCGCTGAACATATCTCTGAAAAAATCATCTTCAAACCCTTCCGGGCCGCTGTAGCTGTAATAGGAATAGCTGCCAGGCTCCCCCTGACTGTATCCGCTGGAATCTCCACCGGTATTTCCCTCAAATGCGGCATGGCCGAATTGATCATACAGCTTTCTCTTTTCTTTATCACTTAATATATTATAAGCCTCCGTAACTTCCTTAAATTTTGCCTCTGCTTCAGAGTCTCCTGCATTCGTGTCAGGATGATATTTTTTTGCAAGCCTGCGGTACGCCTTTTTGATCGCCGCAGCGTCTGCGCTTTTCGGTACTCCCATTACCTCATAGTAATCTCTTTTTACCCCCATGCTTGTCACCTCCTGGCATGTAAACAAATCCTTCAAATTCCGTTTCTATCCATAGTAAGAGGCCGGACTGCAACCGGCCTCAGAAGACAAAACCCTTCAAAGTTTTGTTCTATATGGACTATAACACCAGGAACTAAATTTGTCAACACCTAAGAGCGAAACTATTATGAAATTAGTAACCGTTCTTACTGTCCAGCCATCCGTCTCCTGTCAGTTAAACATGGCCGGATCCGGATATTTACTCCTGCTTACAGAAAATCCGTTTTTATACTTGATCGTCATGTAGACAGTTTCTGATCCATTTAAAAGCTTTACGTAGCATACCCCGTCCTCAAAGGAATCCGTAACGTCAATTTTCTGGTCGCAGTAGTACACCCAGACACTTCCATCCTCCTCATACTCCACCTCCGGCATAGACAGATCCCTCATAATCTCATCTTCCGTCAGCGCTCTCTCAGTTCCATCCGGCTCTATGGCAACTCCCCCGCCGTAGATGCTTTCCGTGGAACCGTCCTCAAGTTCATACGTCACAGAATACTGCGAATATCCGTCCTCGTCACGGACAACCAACGTCGCATCCGTCTGATCTCCGCGGATCCAGAGCTGGATCTTCCGCTGAATTCCGCCTACATTTGCCGCATAGGCCGCACCCGTGCTGCCTGCGATTAAAATCAACACTGCCGCAGCAGCCGCCATATTCTTCACAGGATGCTTTTTTCTTTTCATAAGATCTTCCTCCTTCAAAGGTTCCATGCCGAAGGAAGATACTTTGTCAAACACTTTTTTATATTGATCCCTGCCTGTCATATTTCTTCCTCCCTGAATACGTCCCGCAGGAAGCTTCTGCCTCTTGACAACCGCATTTTTACGCTGCCCTGACTTAACCGAAGGATCTGTGCGATCTCTTTTACTGAAAGGTCTTCGTAGTAATAAAGGTGAATTACATCTCTGTATTTCTCCGGAAGTCCCATGACCGACTCGAACAGATCCCGGTCCT
>DVGR01000024.1 GCA_018712605.1 Candidatus Choladousia intestinigallinarum | reverse complement strand
GGACAATCAGATCAGTGTCCTGGATTTTCCCGAAGGCACTATATCTGAGCAGAATGAAAAACTGAGGGGATTGATCGGCCCAGGGTGTAGGTGCGTTGAACACGTGGCACCAAAAAGGCTTTATACGGTATTAGGGGCAATCAGGAAACGCATCGATGTACCAGGTGAAACGGTTGGCATGTTGGTTGATGAAGAGGGATATTTCCAAAAGCTGGATGTCAACCTGGTTGGTTCTTACCTTTATGAAACAGACCGGCATGGGAATCCCATATTGGGAAATATTCTGATCATCGGGGAGATGTATGAGCATTGCGGGATCAGTTTCTGCGGCATAAACGATGAGCAGTTTGAAATTTTATATCCACAGCTTGAAGAACTTACAGAGAAAGCGAGGGAGCACAGATGAGTATACGGATTCTCTACACAGCGGACTGGCACATTGGGACGCCTAAGAGCCCCTATAAGGACGGGATTAATATTCGTTCACAGGACACCCTAAACTGCCTGGATGAAATGATCAGGGTGGCAGCGGCGGAAAAGCCGGATTATTCATTGGTCTCCGGAGACATTTTCGACAAAGCGGAAATAGGGCAGGGCAGGGGGCATAAGGAAGTGCTGCAGGCAAGGCATTATATCCTGGGCCTGTCAAAAAATTCTGGGCAGGTTATAGTGATGAGAGGAACCCCAAACCATGATTCACAGGAAGCGTTTGAGGAATTGGCCGCCCATTTTGAACATATTCCGAACGTACATATCGTTATGACGCCTGGGGTTTTGTCCTTTGGCAGCCTGGACGTTGCCATACTTCCAGGATTTGATCGGGGAGCGTTCCGGGCAAGCCATCCAGGGTTGTCCAAAGACGAAGAGAACGAAGTATTCACACAGGAAATTTCCAATATCGTAATGGGCCTCAGGGCACAGTGCCGGCCAGATGTGCCTGCCGTGCTGATGTCCCACTACACAGTCCCGGGCAGCAATACGGAAAGCGGGCAGCTTATGATGCTGACACAGTTTGAACCAGTTATCCCGGTGAATGCGCTGAAAGCGGCAAACTATGACCTGGTGGCGTTGGGACATATACACAGGCCGCAAAGGGTGCCCGGCATCCAAAACTGTTTTTACTCTGGGGCCATTAATAGCATGAATTTTGGCGATGAGGGGCAAGAAAGAGGGTTTTGGATCCATGAGCATGATACTCCCTGGGACACATGGAACTGGGAAAGCCGGTTTTTCAGGACGCCCTATAGGGAATTTATTACCCTGCATTTTACGGAAACGGATGTTGCGGCCATCAATCTGGGCCATCTAGACGAAGTAGCCCTGAACCATTGGCGATGGGACGGGGCCGTGCAGGGGAAAATGGTCAGGATCCGATATAGCTGCCCGGCGGATCAAGCCAAAGCATACAGGATGAAAGAATCTCTAGTTGAGAAAACGCTTCTGGAGGACGGTGCGCTCATGTTATGGGACAATCTGCCGGAAAATATCAGTGAATTTGCCAACAAGGAAGAATTAGCAGAAACAACAGACCCGGAGGTCAATCTTATAAGGTACCTGGAGGAAAAACAGATAGATCAAGAAAAGATCCAAGATCTGGTGCTAAAAGCCCGTGGCATCATCGCCCAGGCAGAAGCAAGCAGGACGGCAGTGGTAAATACCGGGAGATTTGAACCGATCGAAATTTCGGTGAAAAATTACAGGAATTATGAAGAACAGACCTTTAATTTCAGGGACATCACGTTCTGCACGATCAATGGCCAGAATGGCGCCGGAAAATCCTCACTCTTTATGGATGCAGTTATGGACTGCTTGTTTGAGGAACCAAGGGAAGGGTTTACGAGTATCGATGGAAAATCACCATGGCTGAGGAATGACGAGGCAGTAAAAAAAGGATTTATTATTTTCACGTTTTGCATTGGCGGAAACGTATATCGGGTTACACGCTCAAGGGCCCGGTCTGGGAAGGGAACATTGAATGTTTCACAATTCATTGATGGTGATTGGGAAGATCGATCAAAGGAACGGTTTGCGGACACGCAGAAGGAAATTTTAAATATCCTTGGGATGGACAGCTTTACGTTTAAATCCTGTGCGTTGATTATGCAGGATCAATACGGGATCTTTCTGCAGGCAAAGCCGGAAGAACGTGTGGAAGTCCTGAGTACGCTTCTTTGTCTGGGGATCTATCAGGCCATGGAGAAAATTGCGGATGAAAAACGTAAGACGGCATCAGACAAATCCCGGCGTTTGGATGCGGAAATTGAGATGCATGACAATACGATCAGGAGTATTGGGGATCCCCGGGAAGAACTGGAAGCGTGTTCGATGGAGCTGGAGATACTGGAATCACGGCAGAAAGAGAAAATTGCGGAAAGGGACAAAAATAAATTGCTGCTTGCACAGCAAAAGGAAGCGCAGGAAAGGCGTCGTAAATTGTCGAATTCTGTGGCTGACCTCACGGTGAGGAAAATGGTCGCAGAAGAAAGCAAAGTAGCCCAACAGAAGATCCTTGAAAGCAATTTAGAGCTGTTGTCAGCGAAAGATCAAATTGAGGCTGCCGTGTCACGGTACAACGTATTGTCAGAAAACGAAAGGGAATTGTCCCAAAAGGTTGCGCTTCATGCGGGAAAAGTAAAAGAGGCAAGGACATCAAGCCAAGAGGCAGAAGCGGAGCAGACCTACCTTGCGGGACTCCAGGCAGAAGCAAGGGAATTGAAAGCGCAGCGGGACGCACTGCAGCCCACGGCTGAAGACAACCGGACCAGAGCCAAGGCACAGGAATATGAAAAGTATCGTGAACTGTATCAGCACTCAAAAGAGCTGCAGGCAGCGCACCAGGCTGCGGTGTCCAAAAGAGACCAGGTAATCCACGAATATGAAAAAAAGAGAGCCAACATGGAAGGACAGATAGCGGTATTGCGGAAAGAAAGGACTGATCTGGAACGGCGCACGCAATTACTAGAAAATTCTGGATGCCCGGATTTAAATAACGCACGCTGCCGCTTTCTGTCGGACGCACTGGAGGCCAGGGAAAAGATCCCAGGGAACGAAAAGGATATTAACGAATTGGAGCAGAAATTGAATGCGATCCTGGAAGAAAGCCAAAAGAAATATAAAGAAGCGTATGAGGATATTGAGTCTGTGGGATTTGATCCCCAAATCCTGGAAGCGTATAGGAAAAAAATGGATGAATTATCCGATGCCCCGCAAGCTCTTATTGATTTGGATGCACGGGAAAAACAAATTGCCGTTATTGAGGCTAAATTGGAAGCGGTCGAGGGAAATATAGACAATGCCAAGAAAAAGCTGTCTGAGGCCAAATTACGGGCTGAAATGGCGAAAAAAGAAGCGGAGCAGTCCGCAGACATCCAGACACGTTATGATGATCTGATCAAGGAGCTGGATATTCTGAGGCCGATGCTGGAGAGGGAGCGCCAGATTCCAATAGCTGAGGAAAGGGTAAAAACGGCCACGGCAAGGATAGGTGAACTCACGGAAGAAATATCCAGGCTTGATGGGGAGATTAGAGAAATAAAGAAAGAGCTATCCGAAGAAGCCGTTAACGTATATGACGCTGAAAAACTAAATGTTATTTTGGCTGAGTTGGATAAGGAATTGGAGCGCCTTACCTCACAAATGAAAGACAAGCAAATGAGGATTGGGAGCCTGCAATCGAAAGCGGAACAGGCGGAAAAACTGCGGTCGGAAGTCTTTGCATTGAGCAAACAGCATATTGAGGCGGCCGTGGAGGCTACGGATTATGAAACGCTAAAGGCTGCATTCAGTCAAAGCGGTATCCCGCATCAGATCATACGGTCTATCATCCCACAGATTACCGACACGGCAAATTCCATTCTGGGACAAATGACAGGCGGGAAGATGGGAGTGGAATTCCATCTTGAGCGGATGCAAAAAAACGGAAAAGAGAAAACATCCTTGGATGTGTTTGTCGATGAATACGGGAAGGCACCCCTCCCGTACCTGTCAAAATCAGGCGGGGAAAAGGTTAAATCTTCCTTGGCCGTGATCCTGGCATTAGCGGAGGTTAAATCTTCCCTGGCAGGGATGCAGATGGGAATGCTGTTTATTGATGAGCCGCCCTTCCTGGATGCGGATGGAACCCAAGCCTATTGTGACGCATTGGAGACGATCTGGCAGCGTTATCCTGGCACCAAGCTTATGGCGATCACGCATGACGATTCCTTCAAGGCCAGGTTTCCGCAGAGCGTTGATGTAGTTAAAACTGATAATGGGTCAAAGGTGGTGTGCTGATGGCGAAGAGGTATTACTGGCTGAAGCTGCAGAATGATTTCTTTCGTCAAAAGCCAATAAAAAAGCTACGGAAGATCGCCGGGGGAGACACATACACGATAATTTACCTAAAAATGCAGCTCCTTTCCTTGAAAAACGAAGGGAAACTGTATTTTGAGGGAGTGGAGGAAAGTCTTGAAGAGGAACTGGCCCTTGAACTGGATGAAGATCCAGAAAACGTAAAAGTCACGGTTTCCTTCTTGAAAAGTTGCGGGCTGCTTGAAGTGGTTGATACTGACGAATATATGCTTACGGATGTGCCGTCAGCGATAGGCAGCGAAACGGAATCAGCGTTGCGTATGCGTAAATGCAGGGACAATAAAAATAGGAAGATTCTTGAAGAAAAAACGTCACATTGTGACAGCAGTGTGACAGATGGTGACGGCACTGTTACAAACGGTTACACAGAGATAGATATAGAGATAGAGAAAGAGAAAGATATATATAAAACCATCTGCCCGGAGATGAACTCCGGACAGCCGCAGCCGAAGGTGGAGATAGAGCCAGTTGCGGGGAACGGGACGAAGGTGGAGACAGAGCCATCCCGTTCCAGGTCTGAGTTGATGGTGGAGACAGAGCCGGCTCAGGCGGATGTGTTTATGCGGTTACCGCTGATCAACGGCGATGACTATATTGTCACACGCCAATATGTTTCCAGGTTGCAGGAATCATATCCGGCGGTTGACGTGGAGCAGGAAATCAGGGAAATGCGGGAGTGGATTGATGCCAACCCCAAAAACAGGAAAACGCCACGTGGGATTAAAAGGTTCATCACTGGCTGGCTTTCGAGAGAGCAGGACCGGGCGCCGAGGAAGACGGGAGAGACACAAAACGGCGCAAAGAACAGGTTTAATAATTTCCGCCAGCGGGAATATGATTACGGCCAGCTTGAGCGACAGCTCCTGACAGGGAAAGGAGGTGCGGATAATGGATAGACAGATTATAAGGAGCATCCGGAAAGGATCTGCGCAATGGAACGAAGAGGACAGGCTGCAGCTCCTTACCCTGCTTGCGAAGGCTGGATATGCCGTAAAGATTGGACGTCAAAAAGTGCCTGGTACAGAGAGCCGGACGAATGCGCAGATGGAATACACGGTTGAGTATTGGGAGGATTAGAAATGGGATATTTGAAAGAAAAGCATGGAATGACATTGTTCGGCAAAACCCCGGAAGGGACCTGTCCGGAATGTGCGGTTAAACATGACCCAAATCAGCCGCACAACAAAGACAGTCTGACATATCAATACAAATTTTACGACAAAAATGGACGCTGGCCAACCTGGAAGGACGCAATGCAACATTGCCCTGAAGAAGTAAAGGCGTATTGGACTAATGCTCTTGCGGAGAGAGGGGTGACCTTGGATGAATAGAAGCGGTATAGAATGGTGTGACCACACGTGGAACCCTATAACGGGGTGCCTGAATGGCTGCGGGTATTGTTACGCTGATATTATGACAGCTCGATTTTCCGGGGATGTCAGAATGAACATGACAAGGGTTGAGGAATATGAGGTGTGGAAACGCCGGGATGCGGATGGCGTAATATATATGCTTAATAGCCCGATGTTAAGCGAAACGGGGAAGCCGATTGTGTATCCGTTTGGTTTTGCGCCTACATTCCACAGATATAGGCTGCATATGCCAGGAAAACTAAAAATGGGTAACAATATTTTTGTAGGCGCTATGGCAGATATATTTGGAAAATGGATACCAGACGAATGGCTGGATGAGGTATTTAACGTATGTCAGCAGAATCCTATACATAATTATCTGTTCCTCACAAAATTTCCGGAAAGGTATATGGAATATGGCGTTCCGATTGGGCAAAAAAATTTCTGGTATGGGACAACTATAACAAGGGCGGAAGAAATGCACCGTTTTA
>DVGR01000196.1 GCA_018712605.1 Candidatus Choladousia intestinigallinarum | reverse complement strand
CAGTAGATGCCGAAGGGCTTCTGTCGTTTGAAGAAGAGGCTGCTTTGGGTGAGCATATTACGGATCGGGAGAGAGATATCCTTGACAGTGAAAATTATATTGTGCGCCATTTTGTGCCGATTACCCGGGATGGAGAGACGATTGCGATGCTGTATGGCGTGATCGAACTTGGCGAGCTTCCAGAAGAAGTCAATATGGATCCCTACGGCGGAAAGGGGGCTACCTATATTATTGACGGAAAGACGGGGGATTTTCTGGTAGATACCTGGCATCCGGGAGAGGTCGGAAACATGTGGGAGCTGGGGGAACGGGAGATGGCGCCGGGATACGACTCGGAGCAGATGAAGCAGGGAGTTGCGGATGGGGACAGCAGATATGTAGTTTTTGTCTCAAAAACGGTCGGGGAATATCTTTATTTTTATTATGAGCCGATGGATATTAATGATTGGAGAATTGCGGTATCCGTGCCGGAGAGCGTGGTTTTTGAGAGCGCGAACAAAATTAAGAATATATTGAATTGGTTTCTCGGATTTGAAGTGGTGTTGTTCATTTTGTACTTCTTGTGGATCATCCGCTATGTGAAGCAGACAACGGACGAAAAGCAGCGCCGCCTGGAGATGCTCAACGATATCTATGACGTAGAAAATTTGTTGTTCAATGCCCATGAAAAGAAAGAAAATATCAATGCGGCTCTGGAAAAAATCGGTGCGGTGATCCGGGCAGAAGAGGTAGGATTCTGGATTGTTGGACAATCGTACGACAACACCGCCTTTTTCTGGCAGAGACAGCCGAGAAAAGAAGACGAAAGAAGCGCAGAATGGGGATACATTGGAAGGCTTTTGGAATATTTTGAGGCTGGAAACCAGGAGTTTGAGTCACATGAGGAAAAAACAATCCGGGAAATGTTTGGGGAGAGCGTGCGGGATGGGATTCGCAGCGTGACGGCGGTTTCTGTAGAAGACATGGACGGGAAGATCTGCGGGATCCTCGAGGGACGGAACATTGAAAATAAACAGGACCATAAATCATCGGCTCTTTTGAAAAATATAAAATTCAGCTTCAGCATGTTCTGCCAGAATCTGAAGCTTTACCTGCAGATCCGGAATCTGGGAGAGCGCGACGCCATGACGGGACTGTATAACCGCAATCGCTATGAGCAGGATCTCCTGCGGATTTATTCTGAGAATCAGGGCCCCTTGGCGTGTGTTTATATAGATGTCAACGGTCTGCATGAGATGAATAACACTGAGGGGCACGAAAAAGGAGATAAGATGCTGAAAACTGTGGCGGAGGAGATTAGGCGGTATTTTCCAGCAGAACATTCCTACCGGGTTGGCGGGGATGAGTTCATTATATTTGTTCCAGGCGGGGATGAGCTGGAAGTAATGTCAAGCAGCGAGGCGCTGGTGGCTTCTCTGGTGCGGAAGGATTACCACGTTTCTGTGGGCGCACAGTATGAGTCGGAGGTTTCTTCGCTGGCGGATCTGATTCAGGCGGCGGAAAAGAAGATGTACATGGAGAAAAAGAAATATTATGAGCAGGAGACAAATGACAGAAGGATGAGAAGCTGAAAGCGGCAGATGCGGAAAAGGCGTTGGATTTCGCAATGTCCAATCTGGAAACGGTTTGGGCGGGATTGTTTCTATTAAGTTCAGAATAAGTTAGACAGGAGTATGAAATGGAAGATAAGAAGAAAGAACAGCTATTTGAAATAGCGCCCATTCCCCAAGCGGTCATGACCTTAGCGATACCCACTATTCTCAGCAGCCTGGTGATGGTGCTGTATAACTTGGCGGATACCTACTTTGTGGGAATGTTAAATGACCCTGTGCAGAACGCCGCCGTTACGTTGGCGGCTCCGGTGCTGCTGGCCTTTAACGCGATAAATAATCTTTTTGGCGTGGGAAGTTCCAGTATGATGAGCCGTGCCCTGGGCCGTAAAGACTATGAGACTGTTCGGCGCAGCTCCGCCTTCGGCTTTTATGGGGCGCTGACCTGCGGCGTGCTGTTTTCGCTGGCGTTCATATTACTGTGGGATCCGGCCCTGCGCCTGCTGGGAGTGGATGCCGATACGGCTCAGGCCACCGGCGGGTATCTTTTTTGGACCGTGGTATGCGGCGCGGCTCCGGCTATCCTAAATGTAGTCATGGCTAACCTGGTGCGCTCCGAAGGGGCTGCCTTCCATGCCAGCGTGGGTACTATGAGCGGCTGTCTGCTGAATATTGTTCTGGATCCTATTTTTATCATGCCGTGGGGACTGGGGATGGGAGCTGCCGGCGCTGGACTGGCCACTTTCCTGTCTAATTGTGCGGCCTGTCTTTACTTTTTTGCACTGCTGTTCATTCGGAGGGGGCGCACTTACGTCTGCGTCAATCCAAGGGCCTTCAGGCTCAGCCGGGAGATTGTTGCTGGAGTGTGCGGTGTGGGGATTCCCGCCGCCATCCAGAATCTGCTGAATGTCACTGGGATGACGGTGCTGAACAACTTCACCTCCGGCTATGGCTCTGCCGCAGTGGCAGCCATGGGTATTGCCCAGAGAATCAACATGGTGTCCCTTTACATTGCCTTGGGCCTGAGCCAGGGAGTCATGCCTCTGCTCAGTTACAATTTCGGCAGCGGAAATATCCGCCGGCTAAAGGAAACCCTGCTGTTTTGCCTGAAACTTTCAGTTTCCGTTATGATTTTGAGTTCTGCGGGCTGTTTTCTGGGGGCGGAGCGTTTGGTCTCCCTGTTTATGGAAAACGGAGAGATTGTGGCCTTAGGCGGCAGCTTACTCCAGGGGATGTGTCTGGCTATACCCTTTTTATGCGTGGATTTTCTGGCGGTAGGTGTGTTCCAAGCCTGCGGTATGGGAAGGAGGGCCTTGGTGTTCGCTATCCTGCGTAAGGTTGTGTTGGAGATCCCGGCCCTGGTGGTGTGGAACACTGTCCTGCCACTCTATGGCCTGTCCTATGCCCAGGCTACGGCGGAGGTGGTCATGACTGTACTAGCGGCTTTTACCTTGCGAAAGCTTTTTCAAGAGTTAGAAAGCCAGAAGCATTTTCAAAACAAAGGGACCTTCTGCTAGAGATATTGATTCTGTTTCAAAATAATTGCCGCGCGAAGGGGATTTATTCCACTGCTTCGCGCGGCAATTTGACAGTTGCGGAATAATTTCCCCTGTCACATTCAGCCGAGAGCCGGACGGATCACTACGCGATCCCGTCTGGCCAGGGCAAAAGCCACATGGCAAAGCTCCGTGACCGCACAGATTTTATCTGCGGCGGTAATGATCCATGCCTCTCTGCTTTTTGGAACAGGCCCTAAGGGAAACATGTGGGACAGGATAGCTTCCCGTTCCTTATCACTGACTTCAAAATGCAGGCAGCTGTTCTCAGCAGCAGCCTTTGGGTGGAAGAACGCCTGATGCTCCCCGGTAGGGGTTTCCTCTTTAAAATCATATGGACAGAAATCGTGGAGCAGGCCGGCCCTGGCGGCTGCTTTCTCATCGCAGCCTAAGCGTCTGGCCATTTTCCAGGATACGTAAGACACGTTCATACTGTGAAGCAGACGATTCGATTTGTGATGGTGAACGTATCTGCCAAGAGAGAGGAACTCCCTGTTTCTCAATATAGGGCTTATCTCAGTCAGGTATTCAGGCGGCACTTCCTCCGACCACTGAATCTCCATCGGCAATCACTCGCTTTCAATATTTATTTATTACACTTTTATTATCATATGCCGGAGGGAGAAAAACAAGTATTTTTTTTGCTTAAATTCTTATTTTTTTCTTTCTCTGCGAAAACGCAGCAGCACCCAGAGAGATAAAACTGCGGCAAGCAAAGAAGTTCCTGCAAAGTTCAGCCAGATTCCAGTAAGGGCCAGGGGCCATAAAAGGATCACCAGTAGAACTGGGAAAACCAACGCCGTGGATATGGAAATTACAGAGGCGTACACGGGCTTTTCCACTGCCAGCATAAAGCTCTGGGAGGCGAAGGAGAACCAGCGGGTTACGTATGTAAAGGCAAAAAGCCGCAGAGCCGAAGCGGCAGCAGGAAGCAGGGTTCCCTGAGAATCCTGAATAAACAGCCGGGCAAGCTGGGAGGGGAAGAGGAAAATAACCAGAGCGGCGCAAACGGACAGAAGGGCGCTGGCTGTAAAGCAGCAGCGTTCTATAGCGTTTACTCTTCGATATTCCCCGGCTCCCCAGTTGTATCCCACTGCCGGCTGCAGGGAATCACACATACCATACAGCAGAGGCTGCACGAAGCCCTCCACGTACATGAGAATACCGTAGATGGACACGGCGGATTCTCCCCCGAACCGGATCAGCAGGAAATTCATCAAGATGGAAGTAATCCTCCCTGCGATGTTGTTGAGGAAGTTCGGGCTGCCGCAAGCAAAAATTTGTTTCACCATCCTAAGGCTGAAACGGGGACGGCAAAGACGAAGCTGCAGTTTCCCACGGAAAAAGGGGATGATGGCAAGCAAGGCCGACAAGATCATCCCAAGGCAGGTGGCCAGGGCTGCTGCCCAGATTCCCCAGCCGAAAATATAAAGGAAAAGAAATTCAAAGGTCACGGAGGCCAGGGACATAAGAATATTCAGGACCATGCTTCTTCGCACCTTGCCGCAGATTCGAAGGTAATTGTCCATAGCAAAAACAATGGTGGTTACTGGGGAGCAGAGGGCGTAAACCCTCAGATACTGCACGGCGAAGACGGCGAAATCTCCTCCAGCGCCCATCAGGGAGATCAAAAGCGGGGCGGCGGCAAAGAGAAGGCATCCCATAAAAAGGCCGGAAGCCACAATCATCATACAGGCGCAGGTAAACAGGTTATTGGCTGTATCTTCTTCTTTGCGTCCAAGGCTTATGGAGATGGGGACAGAGGAACCGACTCCGATCAGATCCGCCAGAGAAAAATTTATGATCACAAAGGGCATGGCGAGATTCAGGGCCGCAAAGGGGGTTTCGCCCAAAATGCGCCCTACGAAAATCCCATCAATCATCTGGTATAGGGCAGAAGCCAGCATACTGACAGCGCCTGGAAGCGCAGCGATAAAAAACAGCCGAAGAGGCGGGGTTTTAGTAAATAAAACATGAGGGTTCATAAAAATCTCCTTTATTGCGTATTACTTATTATCTGATGGATCCGTATTCTGCAGCTCCTGGCAGATACAGTCTGAAAAATAATCCAGTGCGTCTATAAAATCAGAGGAATATTTTTCCAGAGTCTTTTCAATGGCGGTCTGTTCTGCAGCGTAAACCTTTTGCATAATCTCAGCGGTGTAAGCCATACCTTTTTCTGTCAGCACCAGATCTTTTTTTCGTTTATCTCTGCCGGGCACAAGGCGGAGGTATCCTTCGGCCGCCAGTTCTTTTACATTGGTATTTACAGTGGTCTTTGGGATCAGCCAGTCCTGACAGATCTGCTGCTGGGAGTGAGGCTTTCCATCGTCCAGGGCGTACAGCAGGTTCAGAATGTTTTCTTTGACACCCTGCTGTTTTGCGAAAAAGTAGTAAGCTCCGTCCATCCGAACGGAAGCCAGCATAATGCGCCGGATTTCTTTTAAGTATTGATTCATAGGCCTTCATCCTTCCATAATTATCTATTATAGTCTGAATTCGTACGAATTATAGTACGAATTCGTATTAAAGTCAAGACAGATCTTGTAATTTACCACAGAAAATGATAAACTGATTAAAAACTAAGGAGGACCTTATAATGAAAAAACTTGTAGTAAAAAATAAAACCGGATGTATGGCTTGTCTTGAGTGTGTTAGAGCTTGTTCAGAGGCCTTTTACAAAGAGTTTGACCCTGCAAAATCCTGCATTCAGATCGTAACCGGTAAGGATGGAAATCCAAAGCCCAATACGTGTATTCAGTGCGGTAAATGTATGAGGACCTGTAAGCACGGTGCCATTACCCAGAACGCAAAAGGTGTTTACATGATTAACAAGAAGCTCTGTACGGGATGCGGCGAGTGTGTGGAAGTCTGTCCCATGAAGGTCATGGTGAAGGCGGAGACCTCTCCTGTGGCTACCAAATGTATTTCCTGCGGAATCTGCGCAAAAGCATGTCCCATGGATATTCTGGAGATCCAGGAAAAGTAATATTTACATACAAAGTGCGGGAGCGCTGCTTTGAGAAAAAACTCAGATGCGGCGCTCCTTTTTGATA
>DVGR01000195.1 GCA_018712605.1 Candidatus Choladousia intestinigallinarum | reverse complement strand
TCCCTTACCGGAAGAAAATACAGTTCAGCAGGGACCTGTTGGAAGGAAAGCGGCAGAATGTTTTTCAGACTGCTGTAAGCTATTATTATCAGCAGGCATGTCAGGTGGCAGAAGGGATGAGAATAGCAGAGCAATATAGGCTGAAAGCGAACAGGACAGTCCGGGAGAAGGGGAGGGAAGAGCCTTTATAGATAAAAGCAGAGTACATCAGATTATAGTAATCAGGGAGCGAACTATTTGTAACAGTTGACTCCCTGAAAAATTACTGCCTTTTACTGAAACATCTCTCCCAGAGTCCGTACCAGCACTCCGGTAGCGCCCTTTGCCATATATGGCTTGCCCTCGGAGAAATCACTGCTTCCGGCGATGTCCAGATGGATCCATTCTACTTCCTCGTCAACAAATTCTTCCAGGAAGGCAGCGGCAAGAGAACTGCCGGCACCGACTCCGATCACGCAGTTGTTCATGTCTGCTACATTGCTTTCCAGTACCTGTTTATGGAAGTCTTCGTCAATAGGAAGCTGCCAGAGTTTTTCCCCGGTCTTCTGAGAATACTTTTCCAGTTCCTGAAGAAAATCCTGAGAATTTGTGAAAGCTCCGGTATAGTTTTTGCCGAGAGCTGCTACGCAGGCCCCTGTAAGGGTAGCCATATCGATGATCTTTTTGGCGCCCAGCTTCTGGGCCCAGGTAATGGCATCGCATAAAACCAGACGGCCTTCAGCGTCTGTATTGGTGATCTCTATGGTCTTTCCGGACAGGGAAGTGAGAACATCATTGCAGGTGTAGCCGTCGGGACCGATCTTATTTTCTGTGGCGCCGATGACAGCCATAACATTTGCTTTTGCCCTGCTTCTGGCAATCAGTTCCAGGGCACAAAGAACATTTGCAGCGCCGCACATGTCAAATTTCATCCCGTCCATATGCGTGCCGGTTTTTATGTTGTAGCCGCCGGCATCGAAGGTCAGGCCCTTTCCTACCAGAGCAGTATAATCCTCACCGGGAGCCCCCTCATATTTCACAGCAATCAGCCGGGCACCGTGGGAAGAGCCTCTGTTGACGCCCAGGATGGCTCCGGCCCCCATTTCTTCCAGTTCTTTATTCGTAAGAATTTCACATTCCAGATCCAGCTCTTTTGCTATATTGGCGGCTTCCTCTGCCAGGGCTTCGGGAGTCATAATATTGCTGGGCGTGTTCCCCAGATTTCTGGCATGGTTGACACAGAATGCGGCTGTCTGGGCCCTCTGGCATACAGCGTCAATGTCTGCGGAAGAGATCAGGGCAATTTCCGGCTTCTTTTCCGGCTGTTTTCCGATTTTCGTGAAGTCATACTGACTGAAACCTGCGGCAAAAGCTGCCTCAGCAGCAGCCTCTTCTATGGAAAAACCTTCCCTGGCTGGGGAATCAACAAAGATACACAAGTCTTTTTTGGCTGAGCGGACAGCTGCGCCTATGGTCTCCCGGAATTTTTTCGGGGTCATCTCCTCTGCTTTTCCAAGGCCCAGAAGCAGGAGCTTTTTGGGGGCCAGGATGTGGTACAGGTTTCCGGCTTCCAGATCCAGGTCTTGGGTGCCGGTCAGATACCCGGAAAACTCCCGGGGAATGGAGGCTCCTTCATAGAGAGGAAGAAGTACAGAAGTATCTATGGAAGATAATTCGCTGATGGAGTATGTTTTCATGATAATCCGTCCTTTCTATATATAATTTTCTTCGTTTTGTTTTTGCACACTGAGGGTAGCATATTCCTGAAAGAAAGTCAATTTTTGGGGCAGAGACAGGATTATAATCAGAATTTCATAATGACAGATTTTGAAATACATGGTAGAATATACTCGTTTAAAATGTGACTGCAAAGGGGAGGAAACTCCCGGATAAATTTTGAATATGAATATAATGGAGAGAATGTTATGTGTGGAATTGTAGGATATGTAGGTGAAGAGCAGGCGGCTCCGATTTTGCTTGGCGGGCTGTCTAAGCTGGAGTACAGAGGATATGATTCTGCGGGAATCGCAGTGAGAAATGACGGGACCGGTAAGACAGAGATCGTAAAAGCCAAGGGACGTCTGAAAATCCTGGTAGAGAAAACAGACGGAGGAATGGCAGTGCCGGGAACCTGCGGTATCGGACATACCCGGTGGGCAACCCATGGGGAACCTTCCGAGAAAAATGCCCATCCTCATTGTTCTGACGACCGTTCTGTGATCCTGGTACACAATGGAATCATTGAAAATTATCAGGAACTGAAGGAAAAACTGCTGAAATCCGGCTATAGTTTTTATTCTCAGACAGACACAGAAATTGCTGTTAAGCTGGTAGATTATTATTATAAAAAGACCGGAACTCCTCTGGAGGCTATGTCCAGAGCTATGCTTCGTATCCGGGGATCTTACGCTTTCGGTGTGATGTTCCAGGACTATCCGGGAAAGATTTTTGCAGCCCGCAAGGACAGCCCGCTGATCGTAGGAAAAAGCGATACAGGCGCGTTGATCGCTTCTGATGTGCCGGCTATCCTGGATAGGACCAGAAATGTATATTATATCGGAAATATGGAGATCGCTGAACTGTCAGCAACGGAGATCCATTTCTATAATATCGACAGGGAAGAGATCCAGAAGGATCTGGTTTCCATTAAATGGGATGCAGAATCTGCGGAAAAAGGCGGATATGAGCATTTCATGCTGAAAGAGATCCATGAACAGCCAAAAGCGGTTAAGGATACTATCGGCGCTTATGTAAAAGAGGGAAGCATTGATTTTTCCCAGGCGGGGCTGGAGGATGAGACTCTGGCAGGTATAGAGCGGATCTATATCGTAGCCTGCGGCTCTGCCTATCATGTGGGAATGGTAGGAAAATATGTGATGGAAGGCCTGGCCAATATTCCGGTAGAGGTGGATCTGGCTTCTGAGTTCCGCTACAGAAATCCGATTCTGGTAAAAAATTCTCTGGTGATCGTGGTTTCTCAGTCCGGAGAGACGGCAGACAGTCTGGCAGCCCTACGTCTGGCCAAGGAAAAAGGCGCGCCGGTGCTGGGAATCGTGAATGTAGTAGGATCCAGCATTGCCAGAGAAAGCGACTATATCCTGTATACTTACGCCGGACCGGAAATCTCTGTGGCC
>DVGR01000194.1 GCA_018712605.1 Candidatus Choladousia intestinigallinarum | reverse complement strand
TTTTGTCTGCAGCCGCTGGCATGGAAAGACCCTTCGCATTAGGAATCAGAGGCAGCTAGACCAGTATTACAGGAGGATTTCCTATGATCTTTGAACCAAAAGAAATGATACTGAAAAATGAAAAATCCTGTCTGTTCAGAAGCCCTTATGCTGAGGATGCCGCTGAGCTTCTGCGCTATCTGAAAGAGACTTCCATACAGACGCCTTATCTTATGCGGGAGCCGGAAGAAGTGACCTTAAGTATCAGCCAGGAGAAGGAATTTATTGAAAGACAAAACTCATCAGAAAGAGATCTTCTGCTGCTGGCTGTAGTGGAGGGACGCCATGCTGGAAACGGCGCTTTGAATTCCTTGGGAAGCTTAAAAAGATATGCCCACAGATGCAGCATTTCCCTTGCTCTCTACGAAGAGTTCTGGAGTATGGGGATTGGAAGCGCCATGCTGGATCTGCTTCTGAAGAAAGCAAAGGAACTTGGCTATGAGCAGGCTGAGCTGGAGGTGGTTTCCACCAATCATAAGGCTGTTTCCCTCTATCTGAAAAAGGGGTTTCAGTTCTTCGGCAGACTGCCTCGCAGTATGAAATATAAAGATGGAACGTATGCGGAAGAGTATACTATGGTAAAGTTCCTATGAGACCTGAGAAAGGAGATGTATATGAAATATCCGAAATATTTATCTGAAAATGGAACCATCGGTTTTGTTGCTCCCTCTTTTGGCTGCAACATCGAACCTTATCATACGGCTTTTGAAAATGCCAAAGAGAAATTCTGCAGATTGGGACACAGCTTGGATTTGGGCCCCAACTGCTATGCGGGAGAGGGCATCGGGATCAGCAACACTCCCCGGAAATGCGGGCAGGAGCTGACTGATTACTATTGCAGTGAAAAAAATGATATTCTCATTTCCTGCGGGGGCGGCGAACTTATGTGTGAAATTCTGGATCATCTGGATCTGGAGAGAATCAGCAATGCCGCACCGAAATGGTATATGGGATATTCTGATAATACGAATTTCACCTTCCTGCTGCCTACCATCTGGGATACGGCTTCCGTCTACGGTCCCTGTGCCGCTGCCTTTGGTATGGAGCCGTGGCATGATTCCCTGCAGGACGCTTACGATCTTCTGAGAGGGAAGAAATTTGCTTTTGCAGGGTATCCTCTCTGGGAGAAAGAGTCTCTGAAAAATGAGGATGATCCTCTGCAGCCCTACCATGTGACAGAACCAGTACAGATTCGATGTTTCACAGAGGGGAGTGAGACGCCTCTTTCGCCCTCTGAGGCGTCCTTGGAGTTTTCCGGCCGTCTCATCGGCGGCTGCATGGACATTCTTGTGAATCTTCTGGGTACTTCCTATGACCGAGTGCCCGCTTTCCTGGAGCGCTACCGGGAAGATGGTTTTATTTGGTTCCTGGAATCCTGCGATCTGAATGTGTTTGCTATCCGCCGTGCTATATGGCAGATGCAGCACGCCGGCTGGTTTAAATATGTAAAGGGCTTTCTCATTGGAAGGCCTTACTGCTTTGGACAGGAGATGATCGGACTGGATCAGTACAGGGCGGTAAACGACCTGCTGGCCAGATATAAAGTTCCCATTATTATGGACATGGATCTGGGACATCTGCCTCCTATGATGCCGGTGATCTGCGGAGCCTTCGCCACGGTCAAAGTCTCACAGAACCAGTATGAGATTTCCTATGTTCAAAAATAATTGTGGGAGAAAAAAATGAAAAATTACAAATTTATATTTTTTGATTTAGACGGTACCATTACAGAATCAGGCCCCAGCATTACTTCCTCCGTGGCCTACGCTTTGGATAAGCTGGGAATTCCTGTGGGGGATCCCGCCCTTTTAAATAAATTTGTGGGGCCGCCCCTGGCTGAGTCTTTTATAAAATATTATGGAATGTCTGCCGAACAGGCAGACAGAGGGGTAGAATATTACCGGGATTATTTTCTCAAGGAGGGAATCTATAATAACCGTATCTATCCGGGGATGGAGGACTCTCTGAAAACTCTCCAGGATGCTGGTAAAATTCTGGTTATCGCCACCTCGAAACCGGAGCCTCATGCCAAAAAGATCGCAGAGCATTTCGGCTTTGCAAAATATTTTGCGGAGATTTTCGGAGGAGCGTTGGATGGTAGCCGTCTGCAGAAGTGGGAGGTAATCCAGTATGCGCTGGGAGAACTGAATCTTTCTGCGAAAGAATCTGAACAGGTGCTGATGGTTGGCGACCGGGAAAATGATATCTGCGGGGCAAAAAGAAACGGACTGGATTCCATGGGCGTCCTCTATGGCTACGGAGATCTTCAGGAACTTAAGGGAGCGGGAGCCGATTATATTGCGGAGACCACCGGCGACGTGTCCCGGATGATTCTTGACATTTAAGAAAATCAGCCAGTGAATGAATGGAGAGATGATTATGAATGAAATACTTCGCAGCCTTTATGAGCGAAAATCCGTACGGGTCTTTGAAGAAAGGGAAATTCCCCAAAAGGAGAAGGAGCAGATCCTCCTGGCTGCGGCTATGGCTCCCACAGCGGGAAATCAGCAGCTCTATACGATTCTGGACATTACGGATCCAGATCTAAAAGAGACTCTTTCACGGACCTGTGACAACCAGCCTTTTATCGCAAAGGCCAAGATGGTTCTTATTTTCTGTGCGGACTGCCAGAAATGGCTGGACGTGTACAGGCTGGCAGGGTGCAGCCCCAGAGATCCGGGGCCGGGAGACCTTATGCTTGCGGTGTCTGACGCACTGATCGCTGCACAGAATGCTGTCTGTGCGGCCGAAAGCCTTGGGATTGGATCCTGCTACATCGGAGATATTATGGAAAACTGCGAAATTCACCGGGAAATTCTGAATCTCCCGGATCTGGTATTTCCGGCTGCCATGCTGGTGTTCGGCTATCCCACCAAGCAGCAGCGGGAGAGAACCAAGCCCCGCCGGGCTTTCATGGATGCTGTCGTCCACGCCAACGGCTATCATAAAATGGAAGAAAAAGACCTGAACAGGTTGATGGAACACAATCTGGAAGGAAAAGAATTTAATTCCTGGGTACAAGCTTTTCATAAGAGAAAATACGATTCTGAGTTTGCCAGGGAGATGAACCGCTCTGTAAAAGAGTATCTGAAAAGTTTTGAAACATCATTATAAGAATGAGCAAGGAGTTTTATATGACTGAGATTTCACATACAGAAAAGCTTCAGGCCGTATTTTTTGACCTGGACGGCACCCTGCTTCCCATGGATCAGGATGTTTTTGTCAAAGATTATTTTTCAAGGCTGGCCGCTAAGGCAGCGCCTCATGGATATGAACCAAAGAAACTTATTGAGTCCATCTGGAAATGCACAGGGGCCATGGTAAAAAATGACGGCTGCCAGAGCAACGAAAAGGTATTTTGGAAAGCCTTCGCGGGAATTTACGGTGAAAAAGCTCTGGAGGATGTGGGGCTTTTTGAAGAATTCTATGAAAATGAGTTTCAGGAAGCATCGTCTGTCTGCGGGAAGAATGAAAAGGCCATTCAGATCGTAAAAAATCTCAAAGACGCCGGAGTGAGAGTGGTGCTGGCCACGAATCCCATCTTTCCTTCCATTGCCACACAGAGCCGCATCCGCTGGGCGGGACTGGAGCCTCAGGACTTTGAATTTTATACAACTTATGAAGATTCTTCTTTCAGCAAGCCAAATCCTGCCTATTTTCAGGAGATCTGTGAGAAGAGAGGGCTGAATCCGGCGGAATGTCTTATGGTGGGAAATGATGCTAAGGAGGACACGGCGGCAGCCGAAATCGGAATGAAGGTTTTTCTTGTGACGGATTGCCTGATTAACCGTGAAAATGCGGATCTTTCTGCTTACCCCCAGGGAAGCTTTGAGGATCTGGAAAACTACCTCAGTCAGATGTCAATGTTTTCATCTTCTGTTAAAATATCCTGAACAAAGAGAAATGATAAAGGGGGAATTTACTTATGAAGACAGTTGTTTTAGGTAAAACAGGGCTTACGGTAAACAAAAACGGCTTTGGAGCGCTGCCCGTCCAGAGAGTCGGAAAAAATGAGGCAGTATATCTTCTGCAGAAGGCTTTTTACCATGGCGTCAATTATTTCGATACTGCCAGGGCCTACTCAGACAGTGAGGAAAAGCTGGGCGCTGCTTTTTCCTATATCCGTGATAAAATTATTATCAGCACAAAAACCGGCGCTCAGACAGGAGAGGATTTGCGGAAGGATTTGGAGCAAAGCCTGAAGATGCTTCAGACAGATTACATAGATCTATATCAGTTCCACAATCCGTCTTTCTGCCCAAAACCAGGAGACGGAACGGGTCTTTATGAGGCCGCCCTTGAAGCGAAGGCCCAGGGGAAAATCCGTCATATCGGAATTACGAACCACAGGCTTTCAGTAGCCCATGAGGCTGTTGAGTCAGGTCTGTATGAGACTCTGCAGTTTCCCTTTTCTTACCTCGCTTCAGAACAAGATCTCGCTCTTGTGCAAGTCTGTCAAGAGCACAATATGGGATTTATCGCAATGAAGGCCCTTTCGGGAGGGCTGATCACAGATTCTGCCTGTGCTTATGCGTATCTGGAACAGTTCGATCACGTAGAGCCCATATGGGGAATCCAGAGAGAAAAAGAACTGGATGAATTCCTTTCCTATCAGGATGAGCCCCCGGTGCTGACAGAAGAACTGCAAAATAAAATAGAAAAGGATCGCAGAGAGCTTTCCGGTGAATTCTGCCGGGGCTGCGGTTATTGTATGCCTTGTCCCGAAGGGATTGAGATCAATAACTGCGCCCGTATGAGCCTTATGCTGCGCAGAGCTCCCCAGGCGGGCTGGCTTTCCACGGAATGGCAGGAGAAAATGAAGAAGATTGAAAACTGCCG
>DVGR01000193.1 GCA_018712605.1 Candidatus Choladousia intestinigallinarum | reverse complement strand
GTGTCAGTAAGGACAGCGTATCCTCTCACAAAAAATTTCAGGAAAAATATGGGCTGCCCTTTACGCTGCTCTCCGATCCGGAGCTTACGGCGATTCAGGCTTACGATGTATGGAAAGAAAAGAACATGTATGGGAAAAAGACCATGGGAGTAGTGAGGACCACCTACCTCATTGATGAAGCTGGAATCATCGTAAAGGCATTTGGAAAAGTAAAGCCTGCTGAAAATCCTTCCCAGATGCTGGAAAATCTTGGAAAAGAGTCAAAGAGAAGGGGCTGAGCTTTAGTGAGAATTGTTACACTGATCGAAAATACTTCCGGCTGCCCGGGATGCGCCTGCGAGCATGGATTAAGCTTTTATATAGAGACTGGGAAGCATAAAGTGCTGGCGGACACAGGCGCCAGCAGCGCCTTTTTGGACAATGCCAGGATTTTGGGAATTGATCTGCAGCAGGTAGATACTGTGGTGATCAGCCATGGCCATTACGATCATGCAGGCGGCGTGATGGATTTTGCAAAACTGAATCCCCAGGCACGGATTTACCTTCAGAGAAGTGCGGGAGGGGCTTTCTATCACCTAAAAGAAGCGGGGGATAAGTATGTCGGCATGGATTCCCGGATTTTGAAGCTGCCGCAGCTTTGCCTGACGGAGGGAGAGCTGACCCTGGATGAAGAACTTTTTTTGTTTTCAGGGATCTGCGGCAGACGTCTTTGGCCGGAAGGCAACCGGAAGCTGAAGCGAAAAGAAAATGGAGTGTACTTTCAGGACACCTTTGATCATGAGCAGTGCCTGGTAGTTTCCCAGGAGAACAGGAGAGCCCTGATTTCCGGCTGTGCGCATAACGGGATACTGAATATCCTGGAGCGGTTTCAGGAGGTCTGCGGCGGAAAACCGGACGTGGTCATCAGCGGATTTCATATGAAGAAAGAGGGAGAATATACAAGGCAGGAGCTGGAGGATATCCGAGAGACGGCGATTCTGCTGAAAGAAACAGGGATTTTGTTTTACACGGGACACTGCACCGGACAGAGAGCCTTTGATGAGATGAAAGAAATTATGGGAGAGAAGCTGAAGTCTCTGCACAGCGGCCAGGAGCTTAAGGAGGAAAATCTATGATTTTATATTTTTCAGGGACAGGAAACAGTGCCTACGTGGCCAGGCGCATTGCTAAGGAGGTTTCTGAACCCCTTTATAATATTGGAGAAGCTATCAAAAGAAAAAAACGAGCCAGGGCTGGACTGCAGGAGAGGCTGATTTTTGTTGTGCCCACCTACGCATGGAGAATTCCAAAGCTGGTAGAAGAATGGATTGCAAAGTCTGATTTTGCGGCGGGCCATAAAGCGTATTTTGTCCTTACCTGCGGAGCGGAAATAGGGAATGCGGGAAAATATGTCCAAAAGCTCTGTCAGGCCAAGGGCCTGGAGTATATGGGCTGCGGGGAGGTTGTAATGCCTGAGAATTACGTAGCCATGTTCCCGGTTCCTGGGGAAGAAGAGGCCCGGAAGGTGATCCGGGAGGCGGAACCGGCCATTGAAGAGATCGTCTCTGCCATACAGAAAGGGGAAAAACTTCAGGAGAAGACGGCAGGGCTGGGAGACCGGGTTAAGAGCTGCCTGGTAAACCAGATGTTCTACCCGCTTTTTGTCCACGACCATAAATTTTACGCCAAGGATTCCTGCATAGGCTGCGGGAGATGCGTACAGGTCTGTCCTCTTCAGGATATCCGGCTGAAAGATGGAAAGCCGGTGTGGGGAAACCGCTGTACTCACTGTATGGCCTGTATCTGCGGGTGTCCCGCAGAAGCCATTGAGTACGGAAAAATCAGCGTGGGGAAGCCAAGATACCGCTGCCCTTATGAATAAGCAGGAGGAAAATTGGGATGCTGGCGTATACGTATGCAGAAAAAGAAAAATTTGAATTAAGAGAAAAGAGTAAGCCAGAGCTTGTGAATGAGGGCGATGCCATTGTGCGGGTGACTTTATCCAGTATCTGTACCAGTGATCTTCACATTAAGCACGGATCTGTGCCCAGAGCGGTTCCCGGAATAACAGTAGGCCATGAGATGGTGGGGATTGTAGAAAAGACAGGGAAGGATGTTGAAAAGGTACAGCCTGGAGATCGGGTGACCGTGAACGTGGAGACCTTCTGCGGGAAATGCTTTTTCTGCCAGAAAGGATATGTAAATAATTGTACAGACAGAGACGGCGGCTGGGCTTTGGGCTGCCGTATAGATGGAGGGCAGGCAGAATACGTGAGAGTCCCTTTTGCCGATCAGGGACTGAATAAAATACCGGAAGGGGTCACAGATGAGGAAGCTCTGTTTGTGGGAGATATCCTGGCCACTGGATTTTGGGCGGCCAGGATTTCAGAGATAAGCAGCGAAGATACCGTGCTGATTTTGGGGGCGGGCCCTACGGGAATCTGTACGCTGCTGTGTGTGATGCTCAAAAAGCCGGCGAAAATCATCGTATGTGAGAAGGATCCCATGCGCATTCAGTTCATTAAAGACCATTATCCCCAGGTTCTAACAGTGACGCCGGACCGGGCGGAAGAATTTGTGAAAACGGAGTGCCCCCGCCGGGGGGCAGACCGAGTGCTTGAAGTGGCGGGAGCCAAAGAGACCTTTGAGCTTGCCTGGAGGTGTGCAAGGCCCAATGGGATTGTGACTGTGGTGGCTCTTTATGAGGAACCGCAGACCCTGCCGCTCCCGGACATGTACGGAAAGAATCTGACCTTTAAAACCGGGGGAGTGGACGGATGCGACTGCGAAGAAATCCTGGAGCTGATCCGGCAGAAGAAAATTGACACCACACCGCTGATTACCCACAGGTTTTCTCTGAGGGATATTGAGAAGGCCTACGATATTTTTGAAAATAAAAAAGAGAATGTCATTAAAATAGCCGTGACGCCTTAGAGACAGAGGGAAAAATGAAGGAGATTTTAATTCTTGAGGACGACAAAAAACTGAATGACGGTATACGCCTTGCCCTGAAGAACGAATATCTGTGCCGGCAGGCATTTTCCATAGAAGAGGGAAGGGAGAGGCTGAAAGAGGGGATGCCGGATCTGATTCTGCTGGATGTCAATCTTCCGGATGGAAGCGGGATGGAGTTCCTGGAAGAAATCCGGCGGCAGAGCCAGATTCCGGTACTGATGCTCACGGCCAACAAAATGGAAATGGATATTGTCAGCGGCCTGGAATCGGGAGCCAACGATTACATTACGAAACCCTTCAGCCTGATGGTACTGCGGGCCAGAATCAGAGTCTGGCTCAGGGAAGAACCAAAGAAGGAGGGCGTATTCAGGCAGGGGGATTTTACCTTTGATTTCAACCGGATGGAGTTCAGCCGAGGAAAAGAGATGCTGGAGCTTAGCAGGACGGAGCAGAAGCTTCTGCGCTGCCTGCTGGAGGGACGGGGCAGAACCGTGAGCCGGGAGCTGCTTATTGACAGAGTTTGGTCAGGAGAGACGGAGTATGTGGACGAACACGCTCTGACGGTAGCGGTAAACCGCCTGCGTAAAAAACTAGAAGGAAAAGGCAGCCCGGAGCGGATCCGCACGGTATACGGGATCGGCTATATGTGGCTTCAGGATTAGAGGAAAGGAGGGCTTTTAATGGGCTATTTGACAGCGGGGGTTCTTCTGCTGTGCATCTGCGGGGGAACTGCCGCTTTTTTTCTGCGCAGGGAGAAACGGCAGAGCAGGCGGATCCTAAGAATGATCGACCAAGCTTTGGATGGAAGCTTTCGGGAAATTCATCTGGACGAGTCTGCGGCTTCTCTGGCGGAGAGCAGCCTGTGGAAGTATCTCTGTGCGCATCAGGCGGCGGAAAAAGCCCTTCTGGCGGAAAAAGAACGGATTCAGAAGGACATTTCAGATCTTTCCCACCAGAGTGTCACTCCTGTGTCCAACATTCTCCTGTATTCTCAGCTTCTGGAGGAATGGCTGGAGAACAGAGAACTGAAGACAGAAGAAAAGAGGGAGGCGTTGGAATATCTGGAGGCCATAAAAGAGCAGACCCATACCCTGGATTTTTTCATGGAAGGGCTGGGAAAGCTTTCCAGGATGGAGACGGGACTGATCCATGTGGAGCGAAAGAGACAGCCGGTGGAACCCTTGTTCCTCTCTCTTAGAAGACAGTTTTCCCCAAAAGCCGCAGACAAGGGAATCCGGCTGGTCATAGCCCAGACAGAGGCGGAAGCTGTTTTTGACATGAAATGGACGGTGGAGGCAGCGGCTAATTTGGTGGACAATGCCCTGAAATATACACCCTCCGGGGGAGAGGTGAAAATCAGCGCTGAAACGTATTCCTTCTTCGTGAGAATCAGGGTGCAGGATAATGGGATTGGGATTCCTGAGGAAGAACTGGCAAAGATTTTTGGGCGGTTTTACCGCTCTCCCTCTCTGGGGCAGGAACCAGGTCTTGGGATCGGCCTGTATATTTCCAGAGAGATTATGAAGAAACAGGGAGGGTATATTAAGGCGGAGTCTGATAGGAAGAACGGAAGTACCTTCTCTCTGTATCTGCCTGTCAATGAATAAAACGAAATGTCACAGAACTGAAACCTTCTGGAAACAGGTATGAGAGGATCCTTTGCTATAATCCTCTTAAGCTTTCAGATAGGGAGGTTAGGAAAATGAGCATATTAGAGGTCAGAGGTCTTGTGAAAACCTATGGGGAGGGTGAAGCGAAGGTACAGGCTTTGCGGGGGATTGACCTGAGTGTTGAGCGAGGGGAGTTTGTGGCAGTGGTGGGTTCTTCCGGCAGCGGAAAATCTACCTTCCTGAATCTGGTGGGAGGGCTGGATCTTCCCACAGCCGGGGAGGTGATCGTGGACGGCAAAAATCTTCAGTCGCTGTCAGACCGGGAGATTACGATTTTCAGACGGAGAAAAATTGGCTTTATTTTTCAGCAGTACAATCTGATTCCTATGCTGAATGCCAGGGAGAATATTCTTCTGCCCCTGAAGCTGGACGGAAGAGAGGGGGATGGAGAGTATCTGCGGGAGCTGGTTCATATGCTGGGATTGGAAGATAAGCTGCATGCGCTGCCGGGCCAGCTTTCAGGAGGGCAGCAGCAGCGAGTGGCCATTGCCAGGGCACTGGCGGCGAAACCGTCGCTCCTTCTGGCAGATGAACCCACAGGGAACCTGGATTCCAAAACCAGCCAGGATGTGACAGGTCTGCTGCGCATTACAGGAGAGAGATTCCGGCAGACGATTATCATGATCACCCACAACGAGGAGATCGCTCAGAGCGCAGACCGGATTCTCAGAATCGAAGATGGGAGGCTTGCGGGATGAAAAAGAAAGGAAAAAAGTCTCTGGCTCTTCATTGGAAATTCATCCTCTCCTATAAGAAAAATACAGCGGCGGTCTTTTTCTGCTTTTTTCTTACGTTTATGCTTCTTACCCTTCTTTTGGTGCTGATTCACACCAATCACAGAATTGCGAACCTTCAAGCCAAAGCAGAGTTTACTCCCTCAGACTGCTATATAGACAGTCTGTCCTGGGAAGAGGTTCAAAGCCTTAAAAAAGATGGGGAAGTTGAAAAGGCGGCAGCAGAGCAGGAGAAAAACAACCTCTTTCAGAAAAATAATCAGCGGTTCTACATGACAAGGTGTGACGAAACAGCTATGACGATGATGAACTGCTTAAAAGAAGGCCGGCTGCCTCAGAAGCCAGGCCAGGTGGCAGCGGAAGAGTGGGTTCTTCTGAACCTGGGGATCCAGCCGGAAATCGGACAGACCTTTTCAATTCAAGACGAGGAAACTGAGGAGGAATACAGCGTTACTCTTACCGGGATTCTCTCTGATATTTATTCCAACAAAAAATATGGGCTTCTGTCCTTGTATACACCTCTGGAAGAAAGAGGGAAAGAAGACAACTATCTTGTATATCTTAAATTTCGTGAAGGGACAGATTATCGGTCTAAAACAAAAGAACTGAAGGAAGAGTATCAGCTTACAGACAGCCAGCTCAAAGAATGTCCTGCCCGAGAAAATCCAACGGGACTTTATCGGACGGACGCTCAGATTGTGGCAGTCATCCTTCTGATCTGCATGGCAGCTTTCTACGGCGTGTACCGTATTGCATCCCTTGCCAGGGAGAAGCAGTATGGTATTCTGAGAGCTGTGGGGATGGGGAAGATGCAGCTTGGGAGAATGATCCTTCTGGAACTGTATGGAATCTTTGCGGCAGGCGCTCCGGCAGGGATCGCCGCCGGGCTGGCGCTTTCCCAGATTCTTCTGTATCTTACAGGAGACCGTGGACTTGAAATTTATCTGTATAATGAAAAAATACAGATCTCCCCTGTGGTTCCATGGGCAGCAATTTTGCTCTGTACAGGAATCACGGCCCTTCTCATAGGGGCTGCAGGGCTGGGGGCTGCTGCCAGGGTTCTTGGCATGTCTCCTGTGGAGGCCATCACGGGACAGAACTCAGAGAAGAGGAAGAGAAGCAGAAAGGGAAAAGCGAAAAGACATTCATTTCCGCATTTATCTTCGGAGGGGAGCA
>DVGR01000192.1 GCA_018712605.1 Candidatus Choladousia intestinigallinarum | reverse complement strand
GCCCGGTATTTCCCGCTGCATATTCGAAATCAATCACAAGGGGAAGCGTTATGTCGTACTTATATACGCGTTCCAGAAGAAAATTTGCCTCCTCGACAGCCTCCTGCTCGTTGATCGCCTGGGAGAATATGTAAGCCCCCACCTTCAGTCCAGCGTTTAGAGCCCCCTCAATATTCTTCTGATAGTTCGGATCTTCTTCCAGGGCTCCGGTACCCGTCGTACGATTTCCAACCCGGACTATGACAAACTCCACGCCGGAATTTTTTACCGCCGTCCAGTCGATATCCCCCTGCCACTTGGAAACATCAATTCCTTTTCTGACAGTTGTCCCGGCCCTTTCCTGCAGAACATCATTGGAAAAAAGTGAAATTCCATTGCTGGCATTTTCATCAAAAAATCCCTCGTCTATCTGCCCGTGGGCACGCCCATATAAGGGATCCTCGCTTGCCTCTGCCGCCTGCGCATCAGTTGTGACAATACCAGCCGTCAAAAGGACTGTCAGGCAGGCCAGCATTGCAAGAAAAAGTTTTTTCATTTTTGTCCTTTCCTCCTTGTCTAGGTACTGTAAAGTTTTACAGCCCTTTTTTTCTTTAAAACCTTATATTTTCAAGGAATACACCACTTTTTATAAACAAAAAAGCAATGATCCCCCTTTTTCGTGTATAATGTAGGCTACCAAACTCAACAAAATACGAAAGGTAAATCATTGCTATGGATAACATTATACTCCACTTACTTACTATCATTCAAGAACAATATCGCCAGATCTGCTGGCTTATTCTCTTTATCTGCAGATACATCCCTCTCAAACAGTGGGCCCATGATGAAATCCACAGCCCTAAGTATCAAAAATTCCTCACGGACAAACTGCCGGTCATCAAGCCCTTCATCAAACAGGACTGGAAACTCTGGAACGAGTATTACCGTCTCCGCTATGGGAAAGCCCTCCAGCCTGTGAAAACTCAGAAAGGCAAGACGCGTACCGTACCGACAGATACCGTATGTCCTCTCTGCAACGCCCCGCATGAATACATCTATGACAATTCCGGCGGCCGTGGGCAATTCAAATGCAAGATCTGCGGGCAGACCTTTGTTTCCGGAGAAAACGTTGTTTCCCCTCTCAAACTCCGGTGCCCTTACTGCGGGCATGCACTCCAGCCTGTCAAAGACCGTAAACACTTCCGTGTTCACAAATGTGTCAATGATAACTGCTCTTACTACAAGCGGAATCTGAAAAAGCTTCCCAAAGGACTGCCACACTCAGAATACTGGAAATACAAACTCCGCTACCTTTACCGCGAGTTCTCCGTCAACTTCTTTGACATGGAGCTAAACCAGCTGCCAAAATGGGCAACCTCTTTCAAATATAAGAAAAATAATGCCTACATCATGGGACTTTGCCTCTCTTACAGGGTAAATCTCAAGCTCTCCCTCCGACAGACCGTCCAGGCCATGAAAGAGATCCATGGGATCGATATCTCCCACACAATGGTCAATAACTATGCGAAAACGGCCGCGGTCATCATCCGCCCATTCGTGGATTCCTATGATTACAAGCCCTCCAACGAGCTTATCGCTGATGAGACTTATATCAAGATCAGCGGCGTCAAAGCTTATGTCTGGCTCATCATGGATAAAGTTTCCCGCTCTATCCTCGGCTATCAGGTCTCCACCTCCCGGGATGTCGGCCCCTGTATCCTTACCATGCGCATGGCTTTTGCCAAATTTAAAGAGTTCCCCGGCAGGGCACTGAAGTTCATTGCGGACGGCTACAGCGCTTATCCCCTGGCGGCCCAGCAGTTCAAGCTGGAAAAGGACTGGGATCTTTTTATCACTCAGGTCATCGGATTGACAAACGATGATGAGGTCTCGAAAAAGTTCCGTCCGTTCAAACAGCTCATCGAACGCCTGAACCGCACGTTCCGGGAGTCCTACCGCATTACCTGCGGATATGGCACAGAAGATGGCGCATGCCACAGCATCTCTCTCTGGGTCGCCTACTATAACTTCCTGCGCCCTCATGCAAAAACCGGCGGTAAAGACCCGCTCAATAAAGTGGAGCTGCTGGAAGCTGCCGGGAATATGCCCGGAAAGTGGCAGCTGCTGATCTATCTCGGCCAGCAGACCATCTTAGAACAACAAAAGGCGGCAGCCGCTGACTGTTCTTAGATTCCAAGCCAGAGGTATATATCCAGCCACCGGAACCGTTGGTTCCGGCTGTGCCCTTGATGGCACGGCAAAGCAATGCTACAATGCTGTGGATCTGACGGAGACGAACTGACTGTTCTTGAGTTCTTCGCCGTCGGTAAAACCGCCAGAGCATTGCTTTGTCATGCCGTCAAGGGTGGCGGACGATGCTAATATCGAACATATCTGCAATTTTCAAGGTTCCAATGGAGCCGATTTTTTCGGCTCCTGTTTTTCATAGGCTACTTTACAGTACCCTTGTCTACCTAGTCGCAATCTTTACATACTGTATCACATATTTATTCTTTTGTACACACATCCCCGCGGATTCATCCTTCCAAATCAAGGAAACCATGTCCTTCCAGGGCGGCGAAGGGGGAATTAAATTCCTCGCAGTTTACAAATTTTCCCAGTTTGAAAGAAGTTTCTATATCCCAGTTGTCTCTGCGCTTTTCCAGGTACATATCGTAGGAGTCGGAAACATAAAACAGATCCTGGGGACTCATGAGAAGCATTTCTCCCACATTCTGTCTTTCTATCTGGCAAAGGATGTTCCAGTCTCTGTACGGATCATCCCCCAAATGCACGATGCTCTTTCCCTCAAAATCATCCCACAGCGTGGTGTAAAAGCGCTTCTCGTCCTTTCGCATCCGGCACTTGGAAGAAAGCTGCATGACGTCCGGATTTTTCATATTGCATTTTGCGAGCAGCTGCCTGATCTGCTCCTCGGAATAAACCGTGTCCGTCGCCAGAATAACCGTCCTTCCCAGTTCCTGCAGGTAAGTGTACAGTTCCACCATCTCGTTTCTCGGAACCGCAATCTCCATGAGCAGAGAAAATTCCAGTTCCCGATACTTCTTCTGCGCTTCCTCATCCCAGCCGTAGGCTTCCCCAAGCTGTCGATAGATTTCCTCCAGGGTAAAGCATTCCCCTTCCGCCTGCCGGCGCCGCAGAGCAAAATCCTCCGGAAGACTTTCGTCTTTTATCCGCATGTAGGCATACAGATCGCTCTCCCAGTACAGCTTTGTTGTCACCAGCGTACCCATCAGGTCGAAGCTGGCGCAGTCAAAGGAGGGGATAAAAGCCTTCATATCCGGCAGATTCAGTTTGTGGTATTCCCAGAACAGCTTGCGGCTGATACGGTATCTCGCCCTGTTTTCCGCCAGATCGATGATCGCGCTCACATATCCCTGCTGCAGGGCGACCGCCGTGATCAGACGCTCCATGACGTGGGCCAGTGTGCCGTCAATCTGTCCGGCCTCCGCGTCAAAATCCTCCAGTTTGTAGTGACGGTCAAAAATCGGCCGCAGCGCATCCGTCTTGGCCCAGAAGAAGCTTCCGGCCGGATACTGGAAAATCTCAAAAAAATCATGAATTCCATATTCTTCCAGCACTTTCCAGCCGTAATTCTGATTGGCAAGCCAGGACAGCATCTGCCATCCGAATTCATCAAACAGCTCCGGATACACCAGTCCCACACGTTTCTCCTGCAGCAGCGTCAAAATGCGTTTCACATTGTCTTCGCTTCCCAGGATACTCTCCAGCGAATATCTCCGCCAGTCTACGCTTTCAGCCCCCGACATATGAAAGGATTTCTTTGTATGGATATGAAGAAGATAATCGTGCTTCGCAAGATCATCTCCAAACAGAATATACATGGGAGCGATATCTCTTCCCCGGTTCTCGCACTCTCTTACCGTGACGGAGGAGACATTTCTCAGCCTTTCCTTCGA
>DVGR01000191.1 GCA_018712605.1 Candidatus Choladousia intestinigallinarum | reverse complement strand
GCTTAAGGCAGCGGGCAGCCGGCCCTGCATTCCTGTCTGACGGCAGATATGCCGCGGCCTTTTCATCACACAGGAAAGTCCAGCGAATTTTCTTATGTAATGAAAAAGGGCGCACTTACTCAGGTCCCCGCCTGAATAAGAACGCCTTTGTCCTTCATGGGTGGTATTATAGCAGTGTAAAATTGAAAAGTCAAGATATGGCCTGGGAAATACCGAAAAATTTTGTAACCGTCTGGCCTGGCGGGCTATACAAAGAAGGAAATCATATTTCTAAACTTCTTAAACTCTTATTGATCACATAATACGGTTTAATTTTAAAAATCCGATTTTTAACCGTATTTTTTAGGCTTCAAATACGGTTATATACTCGAAAAATGATTTTTTAACCGTATTTTTACCATTTAAAATACGGTTACTATGGCCAAAATTGCTTTTTCAACCGTAATTTCTCTATTAAAACTACGGTTATATTATCTAAAAGTCCAATTTCAACCGTAATTTCCCATAAATACTACGGTTACAAATCCGATATTTCCTTTTTCAACCGTACTTTCCCGGTCAATCAGGGCTAAATAAATCCCACAAGATTCAAATCTTCTGAGGGAATTTAAGATTCTATTCTGGGAGGGCAGGAAAAAAGGCGCCGGGAATTCCAGCCTTCCCGGTGCCTCTAAACACACATATACTATTTTTACACTGTATACCCCATCAAATCTTTATCTACCGCCTCTGCCGCTTTTCTTCCCTCTGTAATAGCCCATACTACCAGGGACTGGCCTCTGTGCATATCTCCTGCTGTGAATACTCTGGGCACGCTGGTCTGGTATTCATCGGGTTTGGTCAGCACGTTGGTCCTTGGATTCAAGTCTACTTTGAAAGCGTCTGTCACATATTTCTGGCTTCCCAGGAAACCTGCTGCGATCAGCACCAGCTGGGCGTCAATGACTTTTTCTGTGCCTTCCACTGGAACCATGTTCATACGTCCTGTCTTTTCGTCTTTCTTCGGCTCCAGGCTGACGATTTTGGCTTTCTGCACATTGCCTTTATCGTCTTTTAAAAACTCTGTCACAGTTGTCTGATAGATTCTGGGGTCTTTCCCGAAGACTGCAATGGATTCCTCCTGACCATAATCGGTCTTCAGCACTCTTGGCCACTCCGGCCATGGATTCCCGGGAGTTCTGGTTTCTGAAGGCTTAGGCATCATCTCTAACTGGGTAACGGATTTTGCTCCCAGGCGGATAGCAGTTCCCACACAGTCATTTCCCGTATCGCCGCCGCCGATGACCAGCACATGTTTTCCTTTCGCAGGGATAAACTGGTTGTCTTTAAAATTAGAATCCAGAAGGCTCTTGGTCACAGATTTCAGGAAGTCTACGGCAAAATAGATGTTTCCCGCATCTCTTCCCGGCACCTGGATATCTCTTGGATTGGAGGCTCCGCAGGCCAGGACTACCCGGTCAAATTCTTTCAGAAGTTCCTGAGCTTTCACATCTTTGCCTACGTCCACGCCGGTTTTAAAGACTACTCCTTCTTCTTCCATGAGCTTCACTCTCCGGTCAATGATGGATTTGTCCAGCTTCATGTTGGGGATCCCGTAGCGGAGAAGTCCTCCTACCCGGTCATTCCTCTCAAATACCGTTACCCAGTGTCCTTTCCGGTTCAGTTCCTGAGCTGCCGCCAGTCCGGAAGGACCGCTGCCTACTACCGCCACTTTCTTTCCGGTACGCACAGGAGGCACCTGGGGAACTACCCAGCCATTTTTCCAGGCAGTCTCGATAATTGCCTTTTCATTGTCTTTTGTGGCTACCGGGTCTCCGTTAATATTACAGGTACAGGCAGCTTCGCACAGAGCAGGACACACATGGCTGGTAAATTCCGGAAAACTGTGGGTCTTGGACAGCCTCTCGTAAGCCTGTCTCCATTTTCCCCGGTATACCAGATCATTGGTCTCCGGCACCAGGTTGTGCAGCGGACAGCCGGAAGCCATCCCTGCGATCATCATACCTGCCTGGCAGAAGGGAACGCCGCATTCCATGCAGCGGGCTCCCTGGATCTGCTGTTCCTCTAAGGGCAGAGGTTTCTTGAATTCATTAAAGTTCTTGATTCTCTCTAAAGGCGGTGTCTGTACTGCGTCTTTTCTCTCATAATCTAAAAATCCTGTCGGTTTTCCCATCTTTATACCTCCGAAAATACTTCTGTAAATGCTTCCAACTGTGCCTGTTCTGTACTCATTCCCTGTTCCTCCAGCTTAATGCTCAGGGATGTCATTCTCTTGTAATCATCAGGAATGATCTTCTTAAACTTCGGAAGATATTCGGTGAAGTTTTCCAGGATTTCTTTTCCTCTCTCAGAGCCGGTATACTGTACATGCTCCTCAATCAGGCTTTTCAGTTCATGAACATCTACCTTGCTTTCCACCTGTTCAATGGAAATCATATCTTTATTCAGATTTTTATAAAGAGTATTGTTTTCATCTAATACATAAGCGATACCGCCGCTCATACCTGCGGCAAAATTCTTTCCTGTAGAGCCAAGGATCACCACACGGCCTCCGGTCATGTATTCGCAGCCATGTTCTCCTACCCCTTCTACTACCGCATAGGCGCCGGAGTTTCTTACGGCAAAACGTTCTCCTGCAATACCACTTATAAATACTTTTCCGCTGGTGGCTCCGTAAAGAGCTACGTTACCGGCGATCATATTATCCTGGGCAGAGTATTTCCGGTTTTTCGGCGGATACAGGATCAGCTTTCCGCCGGAAAGTCCTTTGCCGTAATAATCGTTGGTATCTCCTTCCAGTTTCAGGGTCAGACCTTTCGGGATAAAGGCGCCGAAGCTCTGTCCGCCGGCTCCCTTGCAGTTTACAGTCAGGGTGTCTTCCGGCAGTCCGTGTTTATGCTGTCTGGTGATCTCTGCACCCAGAATGGTGCCGAAAGTCCTGTCTGTGTTGCTGACTTCCACAGATACAGAAGCTTTTTCTCCTTTTTTCAGGGCAGAAGCAAATTTCTTCAGAAGTACTTTCTCGTCCAGGGTCTTCTCCAGCTGGAAGTCGTATACATCCGCCGGGTTAAAGGTTACCTGTTCTCCTTCTTTTGCAAAAGGATTTTCCAGGATAGCACTAAGGTCGATCTTAGCAGCCATTGGATTCTGGGCTTTATCCTTTACTTTCAGAAGGTCGCTTCTTCCTACCATCTCGTCAATGGTACGGACGCCCAGTTTCGCCATATATTCACGGAGTTCCTCAGCGATAAATCGCATAAAGTTTACCACATATTCCGGTTTTCCGGTAAAGCGTTTCCGAAGTTCCGGATTCTGGGTTGCCACGCCAACAGGGCAGGTATCCAGGTTGCAGACTCTCATCATCACACAGCCCATAGTTACCAGAGGCGCAGTGGCAAAGCCGAATTCCTCTGCTCCCAGAAGGGCGGCGATAGCCACGTCTCTTCCGCTCATGAGCTTACCGTCTGTCTCAATCATCACACGGCTTCTCAGACCATTCATCAGCAGGGTCTGATGGGTCTCTGCCAGTCCCAGCTCCCAGGGCAGTCCTGCGTTGTGGATAGAGCTTTCCGGAGCTGCGCCGGTACCTCCGTCATATCCGGAGATCAGAATAACCTGGGCGCCTGCTTTGGCAACGCCGGCAGCTACGGTTCCCACCCCTGCCTCAGAAACAAGTTTTACGGAAATACGTGCATATTTATTGGCATTTTTCAGGTCATAGATCAGCTGGGCCAAATCCTCGATAGAATAAATATCGTGATGTGGCGGCGGAGAGATCAGACTTACCCCAGGGGTTGAATGTCTGGTCTTGGCGATCCATGGATA
>DVGR01000190.1 GCA_018712605.1 Candidatus Choladousia intestinigallinarum | reverse complement strand
CCCTTTTTCCTGAAAGCTTAAGGATAAATCCGTCCCCTCTTCCGTAAGCGTCTCCGGGAGGATCACGTTGTCCCCGCCGAACAAAACCGTATTAAACAAATCTGCAAAATGCGAACTCTCTCCCCAAAATTCCTTGAGCCTCGCATCTGAGTTCATAAACATCTCCTTCATTTATCCATATATAATAAATTGCATTTTATATATGATATATTATACTCCCATCTCTTGAGTTTGGCAATACCCTATAAGAATTCCATTACGAAAAGGTGATTTCCTCTACGCCAAAACGCCTGCCGCTGTCCGTTTCTTTTCGGACAGCGGCAGGCGCTTTTCTCAGAATTTCATTCCATACTCTTCCCGTGCAAAGGCTTCCAAAGCTTCAAAGCTGCGCAGTACCTTCTCCGTATCTATGCAGTATGCCATACGGAAGTATCCTTTGACAGCAAAGCTGTCGCTGGGAACCAGTATCAGATTATATTTGCGGGCCTTAATGCAGAATGCATTGGCATCTTCCTCCAGGGCTTTAGGGAAAATATAGAAGGTCCCCCCCGGCCTTACCACCTCAAAGCCGATCTTGACCAGCTCATCATAGAGCAGATTCATATTCTTCTCATACACACTTAAATCGCTGGTTTGATCCAAGATCTCCGCCACCGCAAGCTGAACGCTGGAGGGCGGGCAGTTATGGCCGATTCCCCGGCTGATCTGTCCGCACATCACAGCCAAAATATCCGCATCCGTGGCCTTGGGATTTACCGCCACATAACCCAGACGTTCTCCTGGAATGCTCATACTCTTGGAGAAGGAATAGCAGGTAAGGGTATTGTCATAATATTTTGCTGGATAAGGAACCTCCTTGCCGTCGAATACAATCTCCCTGTAAGGTTCATCGCTGATCAGGAAAATATCGTGTCCGAACTCTTCCTGCTTCGCTCTCATCAAATCCGTCATTCTCTGTATGGTAGCCTCTGAATACACGATTCCCGAAGGATTGTTGGGCGTGTTAATCAAGACTGCCTGAACTTCCGGCGTCAGAAGCTCTTCAAAGGCTTCAAAATTCACCTGGAAATTCTCTGTATCCGCCGGTACTACTACCAGCTCCGTCCCTGTTTTTTCCACATACTCATGGTACTCTGGGAAAAAGGGGGCAAAAGTGAGAAGCTTGTCCCCCGGTTCTGTCACGCAGCGTACCGCATGGGCGATAGCACCGGCAGCGCCGCTGGTCATAAAAATATGCTTCGTCTCATAAGGAATTCCAAAACGCCCCTTAAGATGGGCCGCCACCTTTTCCCTCACGGATGTATTTCCCAGAGAGGGGCTGTACCCGTGAAGTTCGTTGGAGGACAAAGTCTGATGGAGACGGATCATCGTCTCTGTGTACGCCTGGGGCACAGGCACGCTGGGATTTCCCAGACTATAATCAAATACATTCTCATATCCGATCTTTTTGCCCAGCTCCGTAGCAAATTCTGACTGCTCACGGATAATGGATTTTCCGCTGAGCATGTTTTTATACATCTGATTTACCATAAACACATCTCTCCTTTGGCATCTTTCCATAAAAACATACCACATTTTACAGAAAATCTCAATCTTTTTGCCCCCTCAAATCATTTTCTCCGCAGCGGTTCAGCCAAGCCAGACCCTGACTTCCCCCGGACTTTTTTCATGCAGGAAAAGTAGGCGGGAATGAGAAAACTGTCAGCAAAGATCCATGCCATTACATGGGAAAAGCAAATTCCAGTATACCCTGCCAGAGGAACAAGAACCAGTCCCGCCAGGGATCGGGCCGCCATCTCAAAGACACCTGAAGTGATGGCGAATACAGAAAAGCCCATCCCCTGAATCGTGAACCGCACTGCATTTACCAGGGTCAGGAGGCAGTAGCCTGCCGCCGTGGTCACTAAAAACTGATAGGAATACTGGATGACCCTCTCGTCAGGTCTATCAAGAAACAGCATGGAGAGCTGTTTCCCCGTAAGAATAACCAAAATCAGCAGCACCGCTGATACCGCAAATCCGCACAGAGCCGCATCCTTTAATCCCTTGCCGATGCGGTCATACTTTCCAGCCCCCATATTTTGGCCGCTGTAGGGTGCCATAGTGGCCCCCAGAGCTTCCACGGGACAGCCAAAAAAGTTATTGATCTTCTGGGCTGCCGTCACGCCTGCCACCACCAGGGAGCCGAACCCATTCACAGCGCTCTGCACCACCAAGCTTCCGATAGCTGTAATGGAATACTGCAGTCCCATAGGAATTCCCATATAGCACAGCCTGCGCATATAAGTCTTTCTGGGTTTCCACTCTTCCTTGGAAATTCTCAGAACGGGAAACTTTTTCTTCATATAAAGGAGGCAGACCACCCCGGAAAATCCCTGGGAAACTACCGTAGCCAGAGCCGGCCCCTCCACTCCCATGTCAAACAGAAGAATCGTCACCAGATCCAGCACAATATTTATGAGAGAAGCCAGGGCCAGAAAAAGCACCGGCGACTTGCTGTCCCCCAAAGACCGTATAATACCTGCCAGGATATTATACAAAAACGTGCAGGGAATTCCTGCAAAGATAATTACAATATAGAGATATGCGTACTCAAAAATATTTTCCGGCGTATTCATAACGGCAAGAATCGGACGGCAGAATACTACCACCAAGACCGTTATAACAGCAGAAAACAGAACACAGAGCCAAGTACTGTTGGCTACGTATCTGCGCAGCTCATCCTCCCGCTTAGCACCGAACATCTGAGAGACAGGGATGGCAAAGCCATTGCACACACCTGTGCAGAACCCGATTACCATAAAATTTAAGGAGCTGGTGGATCCTACGCCGGCCAAAGGATCCACGCCCAGAAATTTTCCTACAATAATCGTATCTACCATACTATAAAACTGCTGAAAAAGCATTCCCAAAAACATGGGAACCGCAAAACCTATAATCAATTTCAGGGGAGATCCCGTCGTCATATCTTTTGTCATACCATTCACCTCGTCTATATTTTCTATGACCTGCTGCCAGACTTTTACACCGAGGTACATAGTAATCATTTTTCAGGGCCGTTTCTATAACAAAACGGGCTTATCCTATAACAAAACCGACAATTTACAGAAGATTTTTCCGTCTTGCCTAGTATCACGAGACAGGCTGTGCCTCTGCTCCTGCGAACTGGCTGTTGTAAAGCTCCGCATAGAATCCGCCTTTCTCCAAAAGCTCTCTGTGGGTTCCCTGCTCCACTATATTTCCATTGCGCATTACCAGAATCACATCCGCATTCCGTATAGTAGACAGACGGTGGGCCACTATGAAGCTGGTGCGTCCCTCCATCATAGTCTGAAAAGCTTTCTGAATCCGTATCTCCGTTCTGGTATCTATGGAAGAGGTGGCCTCATCCAGAATCAGCATGGGGGGCAGGCAGAGCATAACCCGGGCAATGCACAGAAGCTGCTTCTGGCCCTGGGAGAGGTTTCCGCCGTTTTCCCCGATGACAGTATCGTACCCTTTCGGCAGACGGCGGATGAAACTGTGAGCGTGAGCTTTTTTCGCCGCCTCCACCACTTCCTCATGGGTGGCATCCGGACGCCCCATTCTGATATTGTCACGGACCGTTCCGCTGCGAAGCCAGGTGTCCTGAAGTACCATCCCGTAGGAGCTTCTTACCTGCGCACGCCGAAGACTGCGGATATCTCTGCCTTCCAGGCTGATTTCTCCTCGATCCACATCATAGAAGCGCATCAGAAGGTTAATAAGCGTCGTCTTCCCGCAGCCCGTAGGGCCTACGATTGCCACCCTCTGGCCCGGCTCCACAGAAAGGTTAAAATCTTCAATCAGCTTTTTATCCGGGGTATAGGAAAAGAAAACATGGCTAAGATCCACATGGCCCCGCCCCAGAGGCAGCGTTTCGGCAGGTGAGGGATCCGGCGTCTGCGGTTCTGTCTCAATCAGCTCCAGAATTCTTCCCGCACAGGCAATGGCATTCTGCAGCTCCGTAATCACTCCCGATATCTCATTAAAGGGCTTTGTATACTGGTTTGCATATGACAGAAAAGCTGAAAGCTGACCTACGGTCATAGCCCCGGCTACTGCACTGAGAGCCCCCGTAAAACCTACTCCCGTATAAACTAAGCTGTTTACAAAGCGGGTGGAGGGGTTGGTGATGGAGGAAAAGAAAATAGCCCGAAGAGAATACTTACCGAGACGTCCGTTAATTTCATCAAATCTCTTCTCAATATTTTTCTCCTGCCCGTACGCCTGCACCACCTTTTGGTTCCCGATCATCTCGTCAATCAAGGAAGTCTGCTCTCCCCTCGCTTCTGACTGAAGCTTAAACATGGAGTACGTTCTCTTGGCGATAAAATTCGCCACCAGCAGGGAAACCGGCGTCAAAAGAACCACTACAATAGTAATTCTTCCGTTTACGGACACCATAAAGAGCAGCGTTCCCACAATCGTGGCCACTCCTGAAAAAAGCTGTGTAAATCCCATAAGGAGGCCATCCGCAAACTGATCCACATCTGCCACCACACGGCTGACGATCTCTCCTGTAGGATGGCCGTCCAGATATTTTAACGGCAGAATCTCAATCTTCTCAAAGGCTCTCTCACGTATATCCTTCGTAACCTTATAGACAATCCTGTTGTTGCATACATTCATCACCCACTGAGCGGCCATGGTGGCAGCCACAATGATTCCAATTCTTCGCAGAATGCGGAAGATCTCAGAGAAATCTACCTTGCCTGGCCCAAGGATCTGATCCACTGCCTCTCCCGTAAGCACTGGCACATACAGAGTCAGGGCTACTGAAATGCCTGCCGTGAGCAGGGAGAAGAAAACCCACAGGCCATAGGGCTGAATATATTTCAGAATTTTCCCGATAATTTCTTTCTGTGTCCCTTTCTTCATGCCATTTCCTCCCTGGGAAACTGTGCGTAGTACGTTTCCCTGTATACCTCGCAGCTCTTCAGCAGCTCTTCGTGCTTTCCGATCCCGGCGATACATCCGTCATCCAATACCACAATCTTATCTGCGTACTGAATGGTAGAAGCTCTCTGGGAAACGATGAAAACGGTCATCTGTCCCGGCAGGTTCCGTATAGCTTCCCGCAGTCTGGCATCTGTGGCGAAATCCAGGGCAGAGGCACTGTCGTCCAGAATCAGAATCTCCGGCCTGCGCACCAGAGCTCTTGCGATTGTAAGCCTCTGCTTCTGGCCTCCTGAGAAATTTCTCCCTTCCTGCTCTATAAAAGCGTCCAGGCCTTCCCGTTTGCCGGCGACAACATCTTCTGCCTGAGCCGCCCGAACCGCCTCCATCAGTTCTTCTTCCGAGGCTGTTTCATTGCCCCACATAAGATTTTCCCGGATCGTTCCCTTGAAAAGGACTGCTTTCTGCATGACGATCCCGATTTTGCCTCTCAAGTCCTGGATCCTATAATCCCGCACGTCTGTCCCGTTAACCTTCACGCTGCCTTCCGTTACGTCATAAAATCTGGGAATCAGGTTTACCAGAGAGGATTTTCCTGAACCGGTACCTCCGATAATCCCTATGGTTTCTCCTTTTTGAACTGTAAAATCGAGATCTGTAAGGGCTTCATCGCCTCCGTTTTTATATTTGAGAGAAGCATGGCAGAAAGCCACCGCCGGCTCCCTCTCTCCAGCAAATTCTGGATGCGCCGCTGTCCCGTCCTTCATTCCCGGATCCGTCTCCAGAATCGCTCCCACACGATTTCCGCAGGCAATAGCCTTAGTAACCGTAATGATCAGGTTGGCCAGCTTCACCAGCTCAACCAGAATCTGAGACATATAATTCACCAGAGCCACTACTTCTCCCTGAGTGATAATCCCCAGATCTACCTGTATGGCTCCTGTATAGATCAGAGCGATGATTCCTCCATTAATAATCACGTAAGTCACCGGATTCATCAACGCTGAAATTCTTCCCGAAAAGGTCTGAATCTTTACAAGGGCTTCATTCTCCCGGTGAAATCTTTTCTTCTCTTCTTCCTCCTTGCAGAAGGCCCGGATCACCCGCACGCCCTGGAGATTCTCTCTGGTAGTGGCGGTAACACGGTCCAATCTCTCCTGCACTCGGCGGTAAAGAGGAATGCTGACCAGCATAATTCCAAATACCACGACACACAAAAGAGGAATAACTACTGTAAATACCAAAGCCGCCTTTACGTTAATGGTAAACGCCATGATCATGGCCCCGAACACAATAAAGGGCGAACGCATAAACAGTCTCAGAAAAAGATTCACGCCGGACTGGATCTGGTTAATATCGCTGGTCATCCTGGTTACAAGGGTGGAAGTGCCTATGGCATCCTGCTCCGAAAAAGAAAGTCCCTGAATGTGTGAAAACAGAGCGTGCCGCAGCGCCGTGGCAAATCCCACCGCTGCCTTGGCTGAAAAATACTGAGCCGTAATGGAGCATACAAGCCCGATCAAGCCCAGCGCCGCCATCAGAAGACACATTCTGAGAATATATCCAAAATCCTTCTGCTGTATTCCAACATCAATGATTTTAGCCATTACCAGAGGTACGAACAGCTCAAACAAGGCCTCCAGCATTTTAAAAAGAGGCGCGCACACCGACTCTTTTTTGTAGCTTCCCAGGTAACGCAAAATCTTTTTCATAGGGGCTTTGGCCTCCTCTCTTTTCCAGTAAAGCTGTGTACCTGAATACAATAAACTCCCGTCCGCTCCAGCATGTGGGGCTGGAAGGAAATCTTGGCCTCCGGCGCAATATGCTCCATAATTTTACGAAGTCCGTATATTTTATCCTGCTCACTTTTAAGCAGGGTGATCTCGCCGTCTCCCATAATGCTGCGGTATGAGAAAGAATAGCTGCATGTATAATCCCCGCTGATGAGGCCATGACAGCAGTCCATCTCCACAGCCACCTGGGGATTCCGGGCAAAAGCCCTGGCTTTTCTGCCCTCCAGGGCGCCATGGATATAAAGCTTCAGACTGGGAGCTCCCTGGGAAACGGTAAAGTCATACCCAAAGTTTACCGGGACAATCATCATCCCCTGGTCATCCACTAACCCAATCCTCACTACCTGGCACTGGCTGAGAATTTCCTCCAGAATCTCCGGGTCACGGATCTCTCTTTTGTACAGACGCATCCTTCTCATCCCTCCTGTCCCATGCTCTTCTGGCTGAGCGGCAGAAATTGTCTCACTTTATCCATTAAGGCTGAAAACATGCCCGGAGTCAGAGACTGGGGGCCATCGCACAAGGCTCTTGCCGGATCGTTGTGTACCTCGATCATCAGCCCGTCCGCCCCTGCTGCCACAGCCGCCAGAGCCAGAGGCTCCACCATGAACCGCAATCCCGCCGCATGGCTTGGGTCAACGATGACCGGAAGATGGCTTTTCTTCTTCAGCATGGGAATCGCAGATATATCCAGGGTATTTCGCATAGAGGTCTCAAAGGTACGGATTCCCCTCTCGCACAGGATCACCTGGCTGTTTCCTTCCGCCATAATATATTCTGCGCTCATCAATAATTCGTCCAGAGTATTTGCCAGCCCCCGCTTCAGAAGAATCGGCTTTTTTAATTTCCCAAGCTCCTTGAGAAGCTCAAAATTCTGCATGTTTCTGGCCCCCACCTGGATCACGTCCACATCCTCAAACAGAGGGATCGCATCCGGGCGCATAATCTCCGTCACAATGGGAAGCCCCGTGGCTTTCTTTGCTTCCAAAAGAAGCTGCAGCCCGTCTTCCCTCAGCCCCTGGAAAGAATAAGGGGAAGTCCTGGGTTTAAAAGCGCCGCCCCGCAAAAGTCCCGCTCCTGCCTGCTGAATGGATTCTGCCACTTCAGTAATCTGAGCCTGAGACTCAATGGAGCAGGGACCGGCGATTACCTGGAAATGGCCGCCGCCGATTTTCCTTCCCGCCGCCTCCACTACGGTATCTTCCGGCTTTGCCTCCCGGTTCGCCAGTTTATACGCCTCTTTAATTCTTCTGACCGTCTTCACACTGTCATAGGCAAGGAGCTCGTCCTCCGTAATGCTGCTGGTATCTCCTACCAGCCCCCATATAGTCGTAGTTTTTCCCCGGGACTCATGGATTTCAAATCCCCGTTTCTCCAAATCCTGGCGCAGGGAATCCCTTTCCTGCCCGGAAGCCCTCTGGCTCAGAACAATAATCATGGTCTTTCTCCTTTCCCCTTTTTTCATCCTTCGCTTACGTCTAAAAGAACAAAAGTGTGCTTCGCACACCCTTGCGGTTTTATTATAAAGTTTTGGAAGTATTTGTCAAGATTTCACAGGAAAATCAGCCTTCGGCATAATAAACCACGCTTCCCTCCTTCAGCCCTCCCAGAATCTCCACCTGGTTCCCGTCAGAGTCGCCGGTTTGAACCTCAACCTTCCCGGAAAGTTTCCCTGTTTTGGGATCCTTTTCTGTATACGCAAACTCCCCCTCTTCTTCTTCCCAGACCGCCTGAACCGGCAGCAGCAGCGATTCCTTCTTTTCCCCTGTATGAATTCTCACCGCTGCGCTCATTCCTTCTCTGAGTCCTTCTTCCGTCTTCACTGTAATCTCCGCCGTGTAAGTGACGTTTCCTCTTTCAAACTCCGCCTGCGTCCCTACCTGGCTGACCACTCCTTCCAGTTCCAGACCAGGCACAGCGTTTACCTCTATCACTGCCTTCTGACCTTCTTTCACTGTTAGAATCTCTTCTTCTCTGATGGGTACACAAATCCTCATCTCGTCAGTGGGAAAAGAGGTGAAAACTGTCCAGGCATCTTCCTGCTGCCTTTCATCCTCTCCTGTCTCTTTTGCATTTATCTGTCCAATCATCCGCTCTTCCCCAGCCGTAAGATTCCCTTCCTGGGCCAGCCTTAAAAGCTCCTGAAGCTTCTCTTCTTTCTCCTGCCTCTCTCCCTCCAGGGCCAGACGGCCGGTCTCCCCTTCCTCATCCAGAACAAAAAGCACATCTTCTTTCCGGATTAGCTCCCCTTCCTTCACGGAAACCTGACGGACTTTTCCTGTATGTCCTATGACTGGGACCGGTTGGTGAATATACAAAACTCCGCTTCCCAGCAGATTCCCTTTCTGATCCCACACAGCCGCATTCTCACCGCTTTCGGGGCCGTCATCGGTAAGCGTTATCTCGTAAACCCTTCCGCTGGCTTCTTCCACCGTGCCTTCCCATGTCTCTTCCCCATCAGATCTTACTTCTACAAGATCGCCTGTATGAAGCTCTCCCTTGGTACGGATCTGTACCGCCATCTTCCCATCGGCGCTTATCTCCGCCAGGGCTCCCCAGGAGAGCATAACTTCCTGAACATCATCCTCTTCCCCGGCATATATATTTTTCACTCTCCCCGACAGATCCGCCTTTATATCCTGTTTTTCCTCTTCCTGCAGCTCTTCCATTTTTTCATTTATCTCTGTCACCTCTTCCTGCAGAACGTGCATGGCCTCCTGAATCGAACTCTGATCCAATACAGCCAGAATCTGCCCCTTTTTCACCGTTTCTCCTGTCTTTACCCGGATCTCTTCTATCTCAACCCCGGCTGGGAGAGAAATTGTCTCAGCCTCCCCATACTCCAGCGCCCCTTTCCCCGTCACTTCCTGAATGAGGCTCCCTTTCTTTACCGCCGCTGCCTGCACGGATACGGCTTCCACCGTGTTCTCATCTGCTTTCAGCAGAAAAGACTTGTCCGGCCACATCAGAAACGCCCCAATACCGACTCCCACGGCCATACTAGCCAAAACCGTCCAAATTAATAGTCTTTTTTCTTTCATCCTGTCACTCCTCGTATAATAAGACTTTTTCTCCCGCAGAAAATCCAAAAAGCTTTCCTGCGCATCACTGCACAAAGTGCCTTTTATGCCATAGGAGAGCACTTTCACCCTATAGCGTGATAGAGTTTTACCTATGACATAAAAAAGAATGCATGAACCCCTTTCTTCTGGAGTTCACACATTCTCTTTTGTATCTTTTCTGGAATTTTTATCCACAGCCACTCAGCGCATTTAATCTTATCTGACCGTCAGCGGGCTGTCCGCTTCCATCACATAGCCGCAGGCGTCACATTTCGCCTCTTCTATGGTCCGCCCCTCTTTGACAAACGCTTCCATAATCTCTCCGCATTTCGGGCAGGCAAATTCCTTTAATTCCGGTGTCCTTTTCTGTTCCTGGCATCCATCCATTACTGCCATTTCCATTCCTCCCATCTTTCGTCTTTGCAGACCTTTTGATGCCGCATAAATTTCATACGGCTGGTTTACAGTTCTTTTTCTAATTATGCCTCTTTTTAAATCTTTTTGTCAAGGCAGGCACCCTTTTTCCCGAAAGGATTTATGATCTTTTTTTCAATTTTTCTATAAATTTTTGAAAATTTGTGGTAAAATACCCATATCAGCCGGAGGCCAGAGGCCTTTTCCTCTGTGTTTCCGGATCGCACACTAAATCAAGGAGGTTTTGCATATGAAAATGGTAATGGCTATTTTATACAAAGATGATGAAGAGGAAACTACCCGAGAGCTGCATGCAAACCGGTTTTTCGTTACTAAGCTCTCTACCACGGGCGGTCTGCTTCGGCGCAAGAACGTTACCCTTCTGATTGTCACTGAAGATGAAAATGTACCCAAAGTCCTGGAGATCATAAAAAATAACTCCGGTGAGCGGAAGACTCTTTCTTATATTAATACGGCTTCCATGCCGGATCGGTACGGAATCAGTTCTTTCCCCATGGTTCCCGTAAACATACAGACCGGCGGCAGTACCGTCTTTATACTGAATGTAGAGCAGTTCGAGAAATATTAATGAAACCATTGATAAAACCGGCGCAGGCAACTGTGCCGGTTCTTTCAATTCTGCCGCTTCTCGTTTTTCTCTGTCAAAAAAGGATCCTCAGCTCTGGCTGACATGCGGCATCTTCCCCATAGTTCGTCTTTATATGGAAAAACTTTCCTGTCTATATGTTTCTCAATGAATCCAGCCTTTCTATAACATTTTCTTGCACCCTCATTCACGTCAAAGACATTCAGCGAAACAGAAGCTGCCCTGCTTTCTTCAAAGGCATACTGCAGGGCCAATTTCATCATCCGAGTGCCATATCCATGTCCCCTCAGGGCCGGATCAAGAAGAATGTATTTTAGGAATCCTGACTGTTCCTCACTAAGCCAGGAATATACAAAAAAACCGATCATCTCGCCTTCTTCTGTCTCTGCAGCAAAGGGAGAACCTTCCCCTTCCTGGAACAAAAGTCTTCGGAAGCTCTCTTCTTCCAAAGGATACGGAGTGCGTCCCGCACACCATAAATAATGAATCCGCTCTTCATTTATCCATCTTCTGATACACGCAAAATCCTTAGCAGGATCATATGGCCTCAATCGCATCTTCTTTCCTCCTTTGTGTCGCTTATCGCCTGCTTTTGTCCTTTAAGAAATTGCAGAAACTCTGCCTCCGGCATGGGGCTTGCATAGTAGAAGCCCTGAATCCAATCCACGCCCTGGCTGATCAGCGCCTGGGCCTGGGACTCATTTTCCACGCCCTCAGCCACTACCTGGCACTCCATATGGTGAAAAAGATTCATCATGGCATTTACCAGGAAGGCCGATCTCTTGTTCTCAGGATAACCCTGGATCAGGCTTCTGTCCAGTTTAATACTTGAGAAGGAACAGTCCAGCACAGCAGACAGATTGGAATACCCTGTTCCGAAGTCATCCAGAGCAAACTGAAATCCCATTTGGTGCAGTTGGCCCATAATCTGATGCATCCGGGGAATGTCCTCGGTGAGAACCCGCTCTGTCAGCTCCAGCTTCAGGCGCCCTGGTTCAAAGTGATATTGGCTGGATAAAGACTGCAGATCCTTAATCAGATCCGGGGACATAAACTGCTGCATGGAAAGATTGACGGACACAGCGCTTAACTGACTGGAATCTGTTTCGCCCAAAAGACGGCCCACATTCTGCAGGACAATACTGCTGACCTCAGCAATCAGGCCGTGCTGCTCCGCAAGAGGAATAAAAACGGAAGGAGACACAGGATTACCCTTCAGGTCTTTCATCCGAATCAGTGCCTCCGCCGTTGAAAATTTCCCGGAGCCGCAGTGATAGATGGGCTGATACCATACCTGAAACCGGTTTTCCCGGACACACTGCTGCATTTGTTTGATAATTTGATTGCGCTGCTCCATTTTGCGGTAGACAGATTCATCGAAACGGATCATATGATCCGGCCGCTCTTTTGCCAGAGACAGGCTGAATTTCAAAAATTCCATAATATCAGTGGAATTCCACTCCTGATCCGTGCAGACCAGATCCGCAAAAGAGGCATCCAGCATAACGCTTGTGTCTTCCAGCTCCCATGGCTGCAAAAACCTCTCGTATATGATATCAAGAAGCTTTCTTGAGGAAACGATTCCTGTGTAGGGAACCAGCAGGGTAAATTCCAGATTGCTGACACGGAAAGACCTCCCCGAGTAATGCAGCTTCTCCAGCCACATGGCAATCTCGTACAGGAGATGATCCCCGTTTTCATTTCCGTAGCGGTAATTGATACTGCCAAACTTATGGATCGCAATTATAATTACCTGAAAATGCTGATGCCCTCCCAGGCGAAGCTCCAGCTCCTGGTGAAAGCTTTTACGGCTGCCGCTGGCAGTCAGCGTATCCTGCTCCACCCGCCTGCTCTGAAAGTTTACAAGAAGTATGATATTGGCAGCGACGATAATCCCTCCGTTAAACAGAACGTCCGGATATAATATCTGATAAGCAGTCAGCAGCAAAATAATAGGAGGAAGAATCCGCATCACTCGCCTCATAGGTATACTGATGCTTTTTCGATTTCTGAGGTATAGACAGATCAGCATCACAAGCTGAATTCCCATGATCCCGTAACCAAAATTGACCAGAGGCCCACGGCAGTAGAGACGTTCTGAATTAAAGTAAAATATAATACCGCTGCGGAGATTGTACAGAATCAGTCCAGAATAGAGAAGATATAAAAACACCAGGACGCCTGTAAATATCTTCTGCTGCTTTTTTTGATAAATGTGCTCAAAAAGCAAACGCATCAGATAATAGGCAATGATGGTGGAGACAGCCACAATCAGGAGAAAATAAGCGCTGTTGCACAGCAGATTAACCCACAGAGGAACATTCCATGCATAGTTAATCATATTCACACAGAAAATATTCAGCAAAATAGAGCCGGCAGACGTCAGAAGACAGAGATGGTATATTTTCCTCTGGGGGAATCCCCGCCAGCGGCGTTCATAAAAATTGAGCATCAGAATCAAAATAATTATTAAAGAAAATAACTCTGCAGATAAGAACCATTTATTCAAATTTTTTTCCTCTTTTGCTGTATATGAATTGCTCCACTAAACCCAAAAAGCTTATATTATTAAGATGCCAGGATTGTAAGAACATAGAGTTCAAAACAATGCGCCTGGCATCTTTTCTCAACCTCAACCTATTATTAATTATATAACAGAAAATAAAATCTGTCACCACTATTTATTCTTTTCAGAAAAAAAGATATGAATGAACTCCGAATTACGCCTGCTTTTTCCGATAAATACGGTAAACAGAGGGCAGCATGACTATGCACAGGCTGGTATACAAGATCAGCAGCAGCGGCGCCGCCGGAAAAATCTTCCCGCCGATCCCATACAGATTAAAATACTTCACCACCAGAGTCATTTGCAAAAGCTGATCCGGCAGGAGTCCCAATACTTTTTTCTGCAGAGGAATATCCACCTCGCTCAAAAACGAGGGCAGAAAGATCAGCACAAAGGGGACAAGTACGGCCAGCACCGCTGAATTTGTCTTGGCAGAAACCAGCATGGTCAGAAGCATCATAAAAAGACATCCTGCGTATCCCCCAAAAACAGTCAGCAAATACTCCTGCAGATTTGTGATATGGTAGATGCTTTTCCAGCCAGACGACGTGGACTGTATCTGGCAGCCAGCCCCGTCCGCCCCGAAGATCCCCAGAACCAGAACCGTGTAAAGCAGGATCATGCTCCAGTAAATGACCGTCACCACAACCAGCCCTGCTTTTATTTTGGCGGCCACCGCTCTGTCTCGCCCGTAAAAAGAAGCATAGAAGACTGCGCTGGCTCTCTGCTGGAACTCACTGGAAAAAATTCCGGCACAGAGAAAGCCCAGAACCAATGTAGTCACCATTATGACAGTGGGGGCATATTGGAACAGGGAGTACCAGCCATCCTGATAGTCGTAATAGAGAGGCGTCTCTAAACTTTCATAATTATCAATAAGATACGCTTTTTCTCCCTCCGTAAATTCACCGGCCGCCTCCGTGTCCAGCCATTCCTTCAGATTTTTAATCCGGTTTGGATAAAACTCTGAGGCAGCCTCCGGAGACAGAGAATCCGGCAGATAATAATTGTAATCACTGAACCCGCCGTAATCATAAACCAGAAGGTTCCGAATATCCATAAGTCCCTGTTTCCAGCTAAAGGCTACATTGTTCTGATCCAAATTCTCTGACAGCGCCTCCGGCGTCTGGGCAATTCTTACGTTCTCTTCGATTACTTTACGAATCTGATCCTCCGTCAGTTCTCCGGCCCATTCTTTCTTCACCTCACGCACTTTCGCAATGGCTCTAAGACCGTATTCATTTTCCCCCTGCTCATTTACATAAAATAAATCGGTGATTGTAAAATTCAGTACCAGTATAAGAACCGCCAGCAGGAGCAGCAAAGCAGCTTTACTCGCTTTTCTGGAAAAAATCTTTTTTATCTCATAACGTGTCATACTCTTCCCCCGCTTTTGAACCGAAATAATATAAAAATGCGTCTTCCAAAGTCAACTCCTCCTCTCTTGCGGTACTGCAAGGCGGAGCTTCCGCCAGAATGCGAAGTTCCGCTCCCTGGGGCAGCGTTTTTACATTTGAAACCTGGCAGCTTTTCTGCCATTTCTCCACCTCCTGGTTTTTTACAAAGCAGCTCCACGCTCTTATGGGCACTGACGCAAGAATCTCTTCCTGTGTCCCCGCCTGGCTGATTTTTCCATGGCTCATCAGAAGGATCTCATTGGCAATGTACTCAATATCGGAGACAATATGGGTGGAGAGAAGCACCAATCTTTCCCTTGAAAGCTCGCTGATCAAATTGCGAAACCGGATTCGTTCATTGGGATCTAGCCCCGCAGTCGGTTCATCCAGAACCAATATCTTAGGATCATTCAGCATAGCCTGAGCAATTCCGGCACGGCGCTTCATACCGCCGGATAGTTTCTTCATCTTTTTATTTTTAACCTTTGACAGGCCTACCTGATGAAGCAGCTCCGAAATACGTTTTTTCGCAGCCGCCGGACGGATGCCTTTGATCGAGGCAATATATCCCAAATAATCTTCTACGGAAAATTCAGGATAAAAACCGTACTCCTGAGGCAAATACCCCAGAATTTTCCGATACGCTCCCCCCAGTTTAAAAATATCTTTTCCATTATAGGTGATCGTACCGGAGGATGGCTCAATCAGCGTGCAAAGCATCCGCATGAAAGTCGTCTTTCCCGCACCGTTCACCCCCAGAAGGCCGTAGACACCGTTTTGCATCTCCAGCGTGATATCATCCACCGCCTTCACTCCCTGAAATTCCTTTGTCAAATTTCTGATCTTTATCTCCATAAAATCCCCCTGGCTCTATATCGCTTCATAACAATGAAAGTCACAGTTCCACACCCGGACAATACTGAAGCAGAGAAACATGAAAGAAGCCGCTGCGCTTCCCCACCATACAGGCGCAGAAATCCTCTCATAAACTCTTTCGTTCAGTACGAAAGACACCCACACCATAATCCAGCCCATGCTGATCATCAGCGCTGAATAAACGCTGATATTCCTCTTGCTCTGCAGAGTCTGAAAACAAATGCAGCATGTCACATTTAAAGGCAAGATGAACTGTATCAAAAAATCCATGGCTGCCATCTGCAGGGTAAATGCGCTGACGATACAAAAGACCGTCAGCAGGCACGTATCTGCCATACCGAACAAAATTAATCTGGCCGCATAAACTCTATGCAGAGAAAAATACGCCGCCCCCTCCACCTCCATAGAATTGCTGCTCCGGTTTTTCCAAAACTCCGGCAAAAGCAAAATTCCAAAACAGGGAATCAAGATTCCCATGCAGCGCCGCTCATAGACACTGCTGCCTGACAGATACAGCGCAAGCCACAGCACTGTCAGCACAAGTCCCTGGGCGAGCCACCAGCGTTTCTGTATATACGCCGCCTGCTGATACAAAAATTCCAGCCAGGAAATCTCTCCCTTCGCCTCACTCTCCCAGAAGGCATCTTTCGATCTTTCAATGGCAGCCTGCAGCTTTTCCTCCTTCACATCCTCTTCTCTCAAGCTGTCTGCATACGATTTCAGCATATTCTCAATGGACATTCCTACACCGCCTCTCCAATATAAATTCTCAGCAATTCCTTGGCTTTTTTCAGTCTGTATTTCACAAGGGGCAGTCCAATCCCAAGGATCTGTGCCGCTTCCCTCAGTTTTAAACCTTGAAAATAATACAGAAGAATCACCTCTCTCATTTCATTCGGGAGCCTTTCAATGGCATCCTCCAGATCCATCCTGCCTTCCATTCCTTCCAGCGGATTCTCTTTTTCCTCCGGCAGTTCTCCCACTGGCATCTCCTGTTTCTTTTTATAGCTGTCCCGGCACAGATTTCCAGCTATGGCATATAAATAATTGGCCAGCTTCCCTGTATGCTGATACGATTGAAAAGACCGAAAAAAACGTTCAAAGGTTTCCTGGGTCAAATCCTCCGCCGCCCCATCCATGCAGGTATGGCAGCGGCAGTAACGCCGTATTTTCGGATAATACTTCCGCACGAAGGACTCTATAGCAGCTTCATCACCTTTTTTCATCTTATGGACTAAAAGAAAATCCGCATCCACAATTTACCTCCTTTCCGTTTTTTCTGAAAGCACTGTACTTTCATACGCCTTTCATTCTATATAACGAATCTGTTTGAGAAAAAGATAGTGTATCGTACTCATCCTTACTCTGGTTCATCGCCGCATCCATAGCTCTTGCTTCCACATCACGCTTTTGCTCGTTTGT
>DVGR01000189.1 GCA_018712605.1 Candidatus Choladousia intestinigallinarum | reverse complement strand
GAAAAACATCCGGAGAGGAGACCAAAGAGGATAAAAGTATGGAAGATCAGAGAAAAGAGATAGAAAACAGAGAAGACGATGAGATGGAAATTGACCTTGTCCTGCTTTTTGGGGCTTTCTGGAAAAGCTTTACCAAACTGTGGTGGCTGGTGCTGATCCTGATCCTTGCAGGAGCGGGAGGATTCTATGCTTTTCAGAATCTGAGTTATGAGCCTCTGTATGCCAGCAGTGCCACCTTTACGGTAGCTACCGGAGACGGAGAAAACGGTACCTACAACTTTTATTACAACAGCAATACGGCGGATCAGATGTCCAGGACTTTTCCCTATATTCTGGACAGCAGCTTTTTCAGGAGCGCCCTTTTGGAAAGGCTGGGAACAGATACCTTAAACGGCACCATTACTTCAGAGACTGTGGAAAATTCCAATATGGTCACCATGCGGGTGGAAAGCCCGGATCCGGAGGACGCCAGGGAGATCCTGGATACGGCTTTGGAAATCTATCCGGAAACGGCGCGGTTTGTCCTGGGTGACATTCAGTTTAATTATCTGAACGAGCCGGAGCCCCCCACGGAGCCTTTTAATCACATCGGTCTTAGGCGTACCCTGGTTCTGGGGGGAGGAGCCGGTGCACTGGCGGGGATTTTGATCCTGGGCCTTATGGCCCTTTTCAGAAGGACTGCCAGAAACCCGGAGGAGATGCAGAAGATCACCAGTCTCCGGTGCCTGGCAATGATCCCTCAGGTTCGCTTTAAGGCAAGGAAAAAGCAGAAGAAACAGAAGATCTCTGTGCTGGACAAGAGGCTCTCCTTTGGTTACAGGGAAAGTCTCAGAGCCCTGGAAATCCGTCTGGAGAACATGATGGCAAAAGAGGGCGGCAAGGTTCTGCTGATCTCCAGTACAGCTTCCGGGGAGGGAAAGTCCACCCTGGCGGTGAACTTAAGCGAGCTGCTGGCATCCAGAGGAAAACGGGTGCTCCTCATAGACGGAGATCTGCGGAAACAGGATGACGCCGGGATCATCGGGATCCGGGATGGCGCAGGACTTGCAGATATTGTCAAAGGAGAGAAAAACATTCGGGAAGGCCTGCGGAAGCTGAAGAAAAGCGGTATCTGGTTTCTGGGGAGCCGCAGGATTGTGAAGCAGCCGGCTTCTGTTCTCAGCAGTCCCCGGACAGGAGAACTGATACAGGCTCTGAAAAAAGAAATGGATTATATCATCATCGATACCCCTCCCTGTGAAATGTTCCAGGACGCAGGAATGCTGTCAGATTATGCCGACGGAATCCTCTATGTGGTGAAATATGATTTTATTCCCCAGAGACGGATCTGGGAGGGCCTGTCCTTCCTGGGAGGCAGAAGCGCCAGGATATTGGGATATGTGTTTAATTCTTATCCGGAATCAGTCAGTGAATACGGTTACGGCCGCTATGGTTACGGAAGATATGGCCGTTACGGCTATGGAAAATATGGTTACGGCGGCGGTTCCTACAGACAGCCTTATGGTCAGAAGAATGCTTATGAAGAGGAGGCAGGAAATGGTTGATCTGCATATCCACCTCCTTCCGGGAATCGACGACGGTGCAAAATCCCTGAAAGAGTCCGTGGAAATGGCCAGGATGTCCGCCGCAGGCGGAGTCCGGGCCGTTTCCGCCACCTCTCACGGGGATTTTTCCTTTTATGAACCGGAAGAATATCTGGAAAATTATGGAAAAAAACTGGAGGACTTTTGCCGGGCCCTGAAAGAGGAGCAGATCCCCCTGGAAGTCCACAGAGGCATGGAGCTGATGGTCAATGAATCCCTTCTTAAGGCAGGGCGGAAAGGCCCCCTGCCCGGATACGGCGGCAGCCGCCGTCTGCTGGTGGAATTTTTCTTTGACATTTCCAGGACTACTGCATTAAAATGGACAGATGAACTCTTAGCCATGGGTTATCAGATTGTTCTGGCTCATCCGGAGCGGTATGATTTTGCAAAACGGCAGCCGGAGGCTTTGGAAGGATTCTGGAGAAGAGGAGTAATCCTTCAGGTAAACAAGGGGAGCATTCTGGGAGAAATGGGAAGAAGAGCTGCCAGGACAGCAGACTGGCTTCTTAGCCGGGGGATGGCAGGACTGGTGGCCTCAGACGCTCATGACCCGGTGCTGCGGACGCCGGATCTGGAAGAAACGGCCAGAGTCCTGGACATATACTACGGAAGCAGCGCTTCCCGGATCCTTCTGGAGAGAAATCCTGCGAGGATTCTGGAGGGGCGGGAGCTGTAGAAACAGTTTTTGTGTTTAAAGGGAAGCAGAATGCGCAATACTGGAGATAAAAGAAGACAATACAAGATAAGCAGAGTCATTCTGAGAAACAGGCGAGAAAGAGAATGCAGATAAAACAGGGAAAGGAAGGGCTGTATGGTACTGGAAAAATTTATAAAAACCTATACAACACAGGTGTCTTCTGCCTGGCTTTATATCCTGATACTGACGGTTGTGCTGTTTTGCCTGATGGTGTATCTGGAAAGGCGGGGAATGGCCCGGCGTCACAGCACTGCCCTGAAAGCATTTCTTTCCAGAGGGCTTATGGCAGTGTCCCTGGCCGGGATACTGGCGCTGACTCTTTGCGGCCGGGAGTGGGGCAGCCGGATGGGAGGCCGTTTCCAGTTCTTTCCATTCTGGTCCTATTGGAGAACCATTACCCAGGGAGATGAGGGACTGGGAATACAGATCGTGAACAACATCCTTCTTTTTATTCCCTTTGGATTTGCCCTGCCTTTGAACTTTCCACGGTTTAAAAAACTGCGGTATATTATACTGGCGGGAGCATTACTGTCTTTGACCGTTGAGCTGGTCCAGGGATTTACCGGACTGGGGCTGTGTGAGATTGACGATGTGATGGGGAATACCCTGGGAGCCGGGATCGGGGGATGGCTGTGGTTTTACTGTACAAAATCAAATAAAAATCCAAGGCGGCAGAGGGGAAATTTTTAGAAAATTTCCGTCTGCTGTTATAAAAACAGATAGGATATCATAAAGAAAACAAGATAGAAAGTCTGAAAGACACTTCAAGAAACAATTCAAGAATCCGTTCGATATATCATTTCTCCATTTACCAATTGACAGAGAGCAAAAAAGAGTAT
>DVGR01000188.1 GCA_018712605.1 Candidatus Choladousia intestinigallinarum | reverse complement strand
CTGTGAAGAAAACGGATGGGATGTCAGCGGCGTAGTACACAGTCATTCAAAGATTTTGACGGCCTTTTCTATGGCCGGCATGGATATTGAGACGGAAGCTTTCCCGGAGATGATGGGGAATTTTCATAAGATTCCCTGTGTACCTTATGGGGCGCCGGGCACAAAGTATATCCTGACTATGGCGGAGCCGTACCTGGCTGAGGGCTACAGAATTGTCCTTCTGGGAAATCATGGAAGTCTGGCTGTTGGGAAAACCGTAGAGGATGCCATGAATGTGGTGGAAGCCTGCGAGGCTCTTGCGGAGCAGATTTTAATTACAAAATATATTATCGGGAAAGAAAAATCTCTGGGAAAAGATGAGGTTGACCGCTTCTTTGAGATTTATAAGGACAACAGGGAAAAGCGAAGAATTAAAGGTGACTGATATGGGAAAAAGGACAGCGGCAGCGGATATTGGAGCCAGCAGCGGGAAGATGGCCCTGGGGGTATACGATGGAAATAAACTGTCTGTGGAAGAATACAGAGATTTCGAGAACCGTCCTGTGAATATTGGCGCTGCTTTATACTGGGATTTGTTTTCATTGTATCATTCTATCGTGGATGGTTTGGCCTATTTTTCTGGAAAGTACGGAGAACCGGATACCCTGGGGATCGATACCTGGGGAGCTACCTACGGACTCCTTGACAGACAGGGAAGGCTTTTGGAACCAGTCTATCACTACCGTGACAAGAGAACATCCAGAACCCTGCAGGATATGGAGCGGGTCATGGATATGAGAGAGCTTTTCTCCCTTACGGGCTGTCAGTGCAACCGCACGTATACGCTTCCTCAGCTCTACTCCTATGTGACAGAGGAAAATCCCGCTCTGGAAAATGCCGATACCATGCTGCTTCTGCCGGATCTTCTGGGATATTTTCTTACGGGCGTAAAGAACTCGGAAATGACCATTGCCGGAACCTCCTGTCTGATGGATACTACCCAGGAGAAATGGAGCCGGGAGGTTGCGGCCCGTTTTTCCATTCCAGAGAGGATCTATACGGAAATTGTGGATCCGGGGACGGTCAAAGGAAACCTTTCGGAGAGAATAAAGCTGGAAACAGGATGCAGGAAGACGAAATTGATGGCAGCAGTGGGGCACGATACGGCCTCAGCGGTAGCGGCCATTCCCAATTTCGGGCCTGAAAAATTGTATATCAGCGTGGGTACCAACATCAATATGGGCGTGGAGAGAGAGCAGGTGTTCGTAAATGACACTGCATACAGGAAGGGTCTGAAAAATACAGGGGGAATCCACCGCCGAAAGATTGTTTACCGGGACTTCTCTGCCTGCTGGCATATTAATGAGTATAGGAGAACCAAACAAGAAGGCGGATGGAACCTGAGCCATGAAGAGATGATCCGCATGGCGGAGCAGGTGAAGGGGGAGGTTCCCTGGTTTGACGCTGAGGCAGATTTGTTTGTGGATGCCGGAGGAGATTTCTGTGAGAAAATGAACCGGTATTTTAAAGCAACAGGACAGCGTCAGCTGACAGAGGAAGGTGAATTTATCCGCAGTATTTATGAAAGTATTGCCCTGAAAACCAGGTTTTATGGGGACGCCTTCCAGGAAGCCGGATTAAATTTCGGAGAAATTAATGTCATCAGCGGAGGAACAAGAAATGATCTCTTGATGCAGATGATCAGCAATGCCTTTGGATCCACGGTTCTGGCAGGCATGCCTTATGCCACTCTCTACGGCAATCTTTTAACCCAGCTTTATGGAATGGGGGAGGTTGCTTCTGTGGAAGAAATGCGGGAACTGTCAGCACGTTCCTTTCATATGAAAGTGTATGAACCGGAAGAAACGCAGAAATGGCGGGAATTTTATGAAATGTATAAGGAGATCATAAGAAAAGGGGAAAGACTGAAAAATAAGTCCTGATTGTTATGAGAATTTTTATGAGGAGCTGCTGTGAGGGGCTGTGAATTTACCCCCGGATGCGGCTCCTTTTTTGCAGCAATTTCAAAAAATTTCCTGTGGATTGTGCTCCGGCAGATCTTTTGAAAAAAATTTACAATACCAGAGGGGATCTGATATACTAAAAGTATTTTAAGATTGCATTTTAGGAGAGGGCTAATGCCTGACGGAGGATGGAATATGAGCAGCGAATCCATATTAGAGAGCAGAAAACAGTACCAAAAGAATAAGATGTTAAGTATTATCCGACTGAACGAGAATGTCTCCAGAAATGATATTAAAAAGATTACGGCCTACAGTATGACGACAGTGCTGAATGCGATCGATGAGATGATCGGCATAAATCAGATTTACGAAGAACAGTGCAATGATATAAGAATAGGAAGAAAGCCCGTATGGCTCAGGCTAAATGCCCAGTGGGGGTATTTTTTGGGAGTTGAATTTAACCGGTACCGGGTATGGTGCGTAGTGCTTGATTTTACAGGGAAGATGGTTTTCAGCGGCGATGAAAAAATCAACGGGCAGCACAAAAGGGCCGGGGATGTAATTGAATTGGTAAAAAGCACGATCAGAAAAACTTTAGATTATTTGGGTTTACCAAAAGAAAAAGTGATTGGAATTGGACTGGGGGTCCCGGGGTACAGCAACAAAAAGACGGGAGTTGCAGTTTTCTATGACCATATTGAGGATTGGAGAAATATTCCTATCAAAAAGCTGATTGAAGAGGAATTCCAAATTCCATGCTACATGGATAACAATATAAATGTAATGATTTATGCCTACAAATGGCTGGTTTATCACGGAAAATGTGAGGATATGCTGTTTATATCCATCCGTTCCGGCGCCAGGGTCATTCCTATTATTAATAATCAGCCAGTGAGCAGTACATACGGATATTCAGGAGAGCTGGGCCATGTGAAAATTAAAGGAGGAAGCCGCCTTTGCTCCTGCGGACGGTATGGGTGCCTGAATTCGGAAATTTCGGATGTGGCCATTGTGAACAAAATTATAGACGGAATTTATGTGGGACGGTTTAAGGAGATTCAGGAGATGACAGGAGGAGATCAGGATTTGATTACTATGTCTGTATTTGTGGAGTCTGTACGCCGGGGGCATGAGGATTCTCTGAAACTGCTGAAGCAGATCGGGGGATTTATGGGGGACGCCATGGGGATGTTGGTAAATATTTTCGCACCCAAGAAGATTGTGCTGTTCGGAGAGCTGGCGGAAATCGGGGATTTGCTGCTGGATCAGGTGCGGGAGATTGTCCGGCAGGATACTATAGAGGAAAACAGTGAGCATCTGGAGATTGTTGCATCGGAATTTGGAAGAAACCTGGGGGCCATAGGAGCAGCGGCTCTGGTAATGCAGGACGCTTTTGAGTTTGTGGATGAAAAGATTTAAAAATCGGAAGGATTTTGAAGAATCATGAAGTATGAAAATGTTTGCAGAGGTAAATTCATCAGAAGGCTGAACCGGTTTATTGCGGAAGTGGAAATACAGGGCAGGACAGAGCGTGTACATGTAAAGAACACAGGAAGGTGCAGGGAACTTTTGCTTCCTGGGACGCTGTGCTTTCTTTCTTATCAAGACAAAAAAGAGAGAAAAACGAAGTATGACCTGATCACTGTGGAAAAGGAAACACGGGGGCGGAAGATACTGATTAATATGGATTCTCAGGCTCCCAACACAGTGGCCTGGGAGTGGCTTCGCTTGGGAGAGCTGTTTTCTGCGGAGGCTGTAGTCCGGCGGGAGGTGCGTTTTGGAGATTCACGCCTGGATTTTTATATAGAGGATGGAGAAAAAAAGTGCTACATGGAAGTAAAGGGAGTGACGCTGGAAGATGAGGGGACGGCCGCATTTCCGGATGCGCCTACGGAACGGGGAGTGCGCCATCTGGAAGAATTGATCCGGGCTGCCCAAAGGGGATATGAGGCGTATTTGCTGTTTGTGGTTCAGATGCAGGGGGTCAAAAGAGTAGTACCAAACGAAAACACACACCCGGCTTTTGCTAAGACGCTGAGAAAAGCCGCTCTGGCAGGGGTTAAAATTTTGGCCATTGACTGCAGGGTGACGGCCGATTCTCTGGAAAGTGGACGGTATGTTCCGGTTGAATATTGATGCGCAGGGAACTGTATCCATTTGCCGCCAGCTGTATAAACGGTTTTCAGGCTGGGGTCAAACAGATACAGCGCTGCGTATGGAAAATCATAATGATATTTTCATAATGAAGCTATGCCGGTTCGGCGAGAGATGAAGTGCCCGATGGATAATATGCTTTGATGATCGATGTGTTTCGGGCGATCTGATTTCCCTGCATTTCCAGTTTGCCATCAAAAATGGCAAACCGATCCTGCAAAGCGGTATTGAACTCTTTCTGCGTTACGTAAAACTCTTCCAGCATATGCTGATTCTTTATTACCGTATCGGATAATTCATGAATATGGTCTTCCAACTGATGTGCATGCTCTTCCAGCTGATCCATGCAGTTTTCCAGCTGATCCATGCAGTTTTCCAGCTGATCCACACGGTTTTCAAGCTGATCCATGCGGTTTTCAAGCTGATCCATGCGGCTTTCGAGCTGATTCATGCGGCTTTCGAGCTGATCCATACGGCTTTCGAGCTGATCCATGCGGCTTTCAAGCTGATCCATGCGGCTTTCGAGCTGATCCATGCGGCTTTCGAGCTGATCCATACGGCTTTCCAGCTGATCCATACGGCTTTCCAGCCGATCCATGCAGCTTTCCAGCCGATCCATGCGGCTTTCGAGCTGATCCATGTGGCTTTCGAGCTGATCCATGTGGCTTTCCAGTCTATCCATACGGTTGTCCAATTGCTCTATATGGAATTCCATAGTTCCAAGTTTTTCTAGAATCAGATCTAGTTTTTCTGATATTGACATATGGTATCCTCCTTTCGTTATGTTACCTGCATTATATCACATAACGAATGAAATGTATATATCTTTGTGAAAAAAAACATTTATATTATATAAAGTGATTTTGCTGGAAACTTAAAGGGACTGCTGCTGCAGCCCCTTTATACATGATCTTTAGTTCCTGATGGATTACTGTATTTTTTCTGAATGCTCTTCAAGCTGACCCTCTGGAGAGGCGGATGCATCCCAGGCGTCAGGATCTGTTTCAGGTTCCTGGGGAGAATATTTTGCAAAAATTTTTTTGATCAGAAAAGAATTTGCATAGGCAACTAGGGAAAAGCCCGCCAGAATCCAAACCAGCAGTCCGTAAACCAGGGTATATCCGTTGATGAAAGTCACCAGCACGGAGCCGACTGTTACTACAAGAGCCAGGAAAGTTCTGGGCAAATTGGCCACGGACATGAGAAAGGCATTCCGAATCGTTCCGCGGATGGTATTATAAAATCTTGCCAGAGTGGGAAATACATATATCAATGTAATCAGGTATATAATCAAGGTGGCGGTAATAGCCATCTTTACTATATCAAAAAGAGTCCCCTCCGCGGCAGAAAGTATATAGAGATCCAGGCCGAATACAATGCCAAGCACAAGGGCAATCAGCCAGATCACGGTTGCCTGACGGAAATTTTGCTTAAAAGATTTAAAAAAGCTTTTGGCAATGTAGCCTTCCTCGTTTTCGGCAATCTTCAGGGTGACATAATACATCCCGGTGAGGGAAGCGCCGATGGTGACGATAGGAATGCTGCAGAGAATAAAAAGCAGGTTTAAAATCATAAGATCCGCCAACTTCCCCAAAGTACGGAAAAAGGGGTTATCCATATCAAAAAATTTTCTCATTTTCAAAACACTCACTTTCAAAAAATCTTATAAAAATTAAAACTGAACCCTTTCCGCCAGAATTTGAAAACAGGGATGGAAAGTGTCTATTCAGCTTTATTGTACAGTATAGATGATTTCATTAAAAAAAGCAACGAAAAATGGGGAATTCATCAAGGTTTTAGAAAAAAGGAGGCAACTTTTTTTAAATTCCCTCCTTTCAGAAATTGACAATAAAGAATAAGGTAAGCTATAATTATTGAATGTGTTGTATATAGCATTCACTTTCACTTTTTCTGAGTTACCGATATAGTAAGGAGGCAGCATATCATGTACGATAAAGTATCCACGGATCTGAACTTTGTTGAACGTGAAAAACAGACAGAAAAGTTCTGGAAGGAGCACAAAATTTTTGAGAAGAGTATGGAGGACCGGGAAGGGTGTGAAACCTATACCTTTTATGACGGGCCGCCTACGGCAAATGGGAAACCCCATATCGGCCATGTGGAGACACGGGCCATTAAGGATATGATCCCACGTTATCAGACCATGAAAGGAAAGATGGTGCCAAGAAAAGCCGGGTGGGATACCCACGGGCTTCCGGTAGAGCTGGAAGTGGAACGGATGCTTGGACTGGATGGAAAAGAGCAGATCGAGGAATACGGACTGGAACCTTTCATTGAGCATTGTAAAGAGAGTGTCTGGAAATATAAGGGCATGTGGGAGGATTTTTCCAATACAGTAGGCTTTTGGGCGGATATGGATCATCCCTATGTAACTTACCACAATGATTATATTGAGTCGGAGTGGTGGGCATTAAAACAAATCTGGGAGAAAGGACTTCTGTATAAAGGATATAAGGTAGTTCCCTACTGCCCCAGATGCGGTACGCCCCTCTCCAGCCACGAGGTTGCCCAGGGATATAAGGAGATAAAGGAACGTTCCGCTATTGCCAAATTTAAGGTAAAGGGTGAAGATGCCTTTATCCTTGCATGGACGACTACGCCCTGGACGCTTCCGTCCAACGTGGCGCTGTGCGTACATCCCGATGAGACCTACGTGAAGGTAAGGATGAAAGAGAACGGGGAAGTTTATTATATGGCGGAGGCTCTCTGCGATACCGTTCTGGGCGAGGATGCCTATGAGATTCTGGATAGCTGCCAGGGAAAAGAGCTGGAATATAAAGAATATGAGACCCTCTTTCCCTATGCGCAGGTAAAAAAGAAGGCATATTACGTTGTCTGCGATACGTATGTTACGCTTACGGAAGGTACCGGGGTTGTGCATACCGCACCGGCTTTCGGTGAGGACGACAGCAAGGTGGGAAGAAAATACGACCTTCCCTTTGTACAGCTGGTGGACGGCAAGGGTGAAATGACGAAAGAGACTCCCTGGGCCGGTGTTTTCTGCAAAAAGGCAGATCCGCTGATTCTTGAGGATCTTGAGAAAAGAGGGCTGCTGTTTGCGGCGCCTAAATTTGAACACAGCTATCCCCACTGCTGGCGGTGTGACACGCCTTTGATTTACTACGCAAGAGAGTCCTGGTTCATTAAGATGACTGCGGTGAAGGAGGATCTGATCCGCAACAATAATACCATCAACTGGATTCCTGAGAGCATTGGAAAAGGCAGATTTGGGGACTGGCTGGAAAATGTGCAGGACTGGGGAATCTCCAGGAACCGTTACTGGGGAACACCTCTGAATATCTGGGAATGCGAATGCGGCCACATGCATTCAGTGGGAAGCATTGCGGAGCTTAAAGAGATGTCGGAGGACTGTCCGGAGAAAATTGAACTCCACAGGCCTTATATTGACGGCGTGACAATCCGGTGCCCCAAGTGCGGAAAGAAGATGCACAGGGTTCAGGAAGTAATTGACTGCTGGTTTGACTCAGGGGCAATGCCTTTTGCGCAGTACCACTATCCTTTTGAAAATACAGATTATTTTAAAAAGCATTTCCCGGCTCAGTTTATTTCTGAGGCGGTTGACCAGACGAGAGGATGGTTTTACTCACTGGTGGCTATTTCAACCCTTTTGTTTAATAAAGCGCCCTTTGAAAATGTAATCGTCATGGGCCATGTGCAGGACGAGAATGGGCAGAAGATGAGTAAATCCAAGGGAAATGCCGTAGATCCTTTTGAGGCTCTGGAGACCTACGGCGCAGACGCGATCCGCTGGTATTTCTATACGGCCGGAGCGCCCTGGCTGCCAAAGCGTTTCCAGGGGAAAGCTGTGACCGAGGGACAGAGAAAGTTTATGGGAACCCTGTGGAATACGTACGCCTTTTTCGTGCTGTATGGAAATATCGACCAGTTCAATCCCATGGACTATAAGCTTGACTATGAAAAACTGCCGGTTATGGATCGGTGGCTTCTGTCGAAGATGAATTCTATGGTACAGGATGTGGACGACAATCTTGGGAAATACAAAATTCCTGAGGCAGCCAGAGTTCTCCAGGAATTTGTGGACGAGATGAGCAACTGGTACGTAAGAAGAAGCAGGGAACGTTTCTGGGCAAAGGGCATGGAGCAGGATAAGATCAACGCTTACATGACTCTGTATACGGCTCTGGTTACAGTATGCAAAGCTGCAGCCCCCATGATTCCCTTCATGACAGAGGAGATCTACCAGAATCTTGTGCGGAATGTGGATCCCGAGGCTGCGGAGAGTATTCATCTTTGTGATTTTCCGAAAGCAGATCCTTCACGGATTGATCAGGAGCTGGAAAAGGATATGGATGAAGTGCTGAAGATCGTGGTTATGGGACGTGCCTGCAGAAATCAGGCCAATATCAAGAACCGTCAGCCCGTGAGCCAGATGTTTGTGAAAGCTCCTTACAGCCTTCCTGAGTATTTTGTGGATATTATCCGGGATGAGCTGAATGTGAAGGATGTCAGCTTCACGGAGGATGTCAGCGGATTTATCTCTTATACCTTTAAGCCGCAGCTTAGAACTGTGGGGCCAAAATATGGAAAGCTGCTTGGCAGGATCCGCCAGATGCTTCCGGAGCTGAATGGAAACGAGGCTATGGCCCAGCTTAAAGGCTCAGGGGCATTGAAGCTTGACATAGACGGAACCGAGGTTGTGCTTACAGAAGAGGATCTGTTAATTGAGACTGCCCAGACGGAAGGGTACGTATCCGAGGACAATGGAGAGGTTTCGGTAGTGCTGGATACCCGCCTGACACCGGAGCTGATCGAGGAAGGCTTTGTGCGGGAGCTGATCAGTAAGATTCAGACCATGCGTAAGGAAGCAGGATTCCAGGTAATGGATCAGATCAAACTATCTGTTTCTGGAAATTCCAGGATTGAGGAGATCCTGAAAAACCACGAGGCCCAGATCCTGAAGGAGATTTTAGGGACGAAGGCCGAATATGGACAGATAGCAGGCTACAGCAAGGAGTGGAACATCAACGGAGAAGCAGTTACTTTAGGGGTTGAGAAGCAGTAAGCACCCAAAAAACAGGATGGAGGAGATTATGGACAAATTATTGAACAAAGAAGTATTCAAAGAGCGTGTTAAGGAAAATGTAAAGACGCTGTACAGAAAGACTTTGAAGGAAGCCGATCAGCAGCAGATTTTCCAGGCGGTATCCTATGCGGTAAAGGATGTTATTATTGACAACTGGCTGGCTACCCAAAAGCAGTATGAGATAGATGATCCCAAGATGGTCTATTATATGTCGATGGAGTTCCTTATGGGACGTGCGCTGGGAAATAATCTGATCAACCTTACTGCGTATAAGGAAGTAAAAGAGGCTCTGGATGAGATGGGGCTGGATCTGAACGTGATTGAAGACCAGGAACCGGATGCTGCCTTGGGCAACGGCGGCCTGGGACGTCTGGCAGCCTGCTTCCTGGATTCCCTGGCGACTCTTGGATATGCGGCGTACGGCTGCGGAATCCGCTACCGTTACGGTATGTTCAAACAGAAGATTCAGGACGGATATCAGGTGGAGGTGCCGGATAACTGGCTGAAGGACGGCAATCCCTTTGAGCTGCGCCGCCCGGAATACGCCAAGATTGTAAAGTTCGGCGGCTATGTACGGGTAGAGTACGATGAGAGAACAAAGAGAACTCACTTTATCCAGGAAGGCTATCAGTCTGTAAGGGCCATTCCTTTTGATATTCCGATTTTGGGCTATAACAACAATATTGTCAACACTCTGAGAGTATGGGATGCAGAAGCCATTAATGACTTCCAGCTGGATTCCTTTGACAAAGGAGATTACCAGAAGGCTGTGGAGCAGGAAAACCTGGCCAAGAATATTGTAGATGTCCTCTACCCCAATGACAATCACTATGCCGGAAAGGAACTGCGTCTGAAACAGCAGTATTTCTTCATCTCTGCCAGTGTGCAGGCGGCAATAGAGAAATATAAAAAGAGCCACAGTGATATCCGCAAATTCTATGAGAAAGCTACTTTCCAGCTCAACGATACCCATCCTACGGTGGCAGTGGCAGAGCTGATGCGTATTCTTGTGGATGAGGAAGGCCTGGAGTGGGATGAAGCGTGGGAGGTAACCACCAAGACCTGTGCTTACACAAACCACACCATTATGGCTGAGGCTTTGGAGAAATGGCCGATTGAGCTGTTTTCACGCCTCCTTCCCCGTGTATATCAGATCGTGGAGGAAATCAACCGCAGATTTGTCAATGAAATTCAGAAAAAATATCCGGGCAATCAGGAGAAGATCCGCAAGATGGCCATTATCTATGACGGCCAGGTGAAAATGGCCCATCTGGCTATTGCGGCAGGCTACTCTGTCAACGGCGTGGCGAGACTCCACACGGAAATCCTGGAGAAGCAGGAGCTGAGAGATTTCTATGAGATGATGCCCTGGAAATTTAACAATAAGACCAACGGCATTACCCAGAGACGTTTCCTGCTTCACGGAAATCCTCTTCTGGCAGACTGGGTAACGGATCATATCGGGGATGAGTGGATCACGGATCTTCCTCAGATCAGCAAGATGAAGCTCTATGCGGATGACAAAAAGGCACAGCAGGAGTTTATGAATATTAAATATCAGAATAAGCTCCGTCTGGCCAAGTATATTAAAGAACACAATGGAATCGATGTAGATCCAAGATCGATCTTCGACGTTCAGGTGAAGAGGCTTCATGAATATAAGAGACAGCTTCTGAACATCCTGCATGTTATGTACCTGTATAATAAGATCAAAGATCATCCCGAGATGGATTTCTATCCCAGGACGTTCATTTTCGGAGCCAAAGCTGCGGCTGGCTATCGCCGTGCGAAGCTGACCATTAAGCTCATCAACAGCGTTGCGGATGTTATTAACCATGATCCGTCCATCAAAGGCAAGCTGAAGGTGGTATTTATAGAAGATTATAGGGTATCCAATGCGGAGCTGATCTTTGCGGCGGCAGATGTCTCCGAACAGATTTCCACTGCAAGCAAGGAAGCTTCCGGAACCGGAAACATGAAATTCATGTTAAACGGCGCCCCCACCCTGGGTACCATGGACGGGGCAAACGTGGAGATCGTGGAGGAAGTGGGCCAGGAGAACGCCTTTATCTTCGGACTCACCGCAGAGCAGGTTATTGATTTTGAAAATAACGGAGGCTACGATCCTACATGGTATTTCAACAATGACCAGGATATCCGCAGAGTGCTGATGCAGCTGATCAATGGTGAGTACTGCAGAAACAATCCGGAAATGTTCCGTGACATTTACGATTCTCTGCTGAATACCAACAGCAGCGACAAGGCAGACACATACTTCATTCTGGCGGATTTCAAGGCATACGCAAAAGCTCAGGAGCTTGTGGAGCAGGCTTACCGGGATGAGTCTAGGTGGGCGAGAATGGCAATCCTGAATATGGCTTCCTGCGGCAAGTTTACTTCTGACCGCACGATCCAGGAGT
>DVGR01000187.1 GCA_018712605.1 Candidatus Choladousia intestinigallinarum | reverse complement strand
TCCATTTTTGACTACATCTATAATTTAAAGGATGCATACAGCGGCAGCCTGTGGGTTCATTTTGGTTTCATTGCCATGATCCTGGCCTCCATAATCCTGCTTTTCATAAACCCTCAGCCTGGGATTCTTGCATTGCTGACCTCCATGGGAATCAGTATAGGGACATATGAGCATTATAAACGCCCCATTGCCCCGTACATTATCTCCTGTGTGGCGCTGCAGAAGATCCTTTTGTCAGCAGAAGAGATGGCAAAGATGGATATTCCTGTCCTGGACGGCAAGAGAGAGCTGCTTCAGCGGAATACGGCTGATTTTAAAAAGCTTCGCCGCAATATGGCTCTTTTGATTCTCAGCGAGCAGCAGGGCGGATTAGTGGAAGGGATCATCAACTATATCAACAACTGTTTTCATCTTGACTTGATTCAGTTTAAAACAGTGGTAAAGGAAATGAGTGCCCGATTGGAAGGGTTTGAAGAAATCGTGGAAACCATAGGGAAAATGGAAGCAGCTATTGCTGTGGCTTCTTTCAGGACGTGGCATCCCTATGCCAGTGTCCCGGTCCTCAGAGACGATAATGTATTTTTCCACAGTGAGGATATGGTGCATCCTCTGCTGGATCAGCCGGTACCCAATTCCATCTCTACGGAAAAATGCATTCTTCTGACAGGTTCCAATGCTTCCGGCAAATCTACTTTTTTAAAAACGGCTGCTGTTACGGCACTTTTAGCCCAAACCATCCATACAGTGACTGCTGCCAGCTACGAGGGATGCTGCTTCAGGATTTTTACTTCCATGGCTCTGCGTGACGACCTGGCAGGAGAGGAGAGCTATTTCATGGTGGAGATCCGTTCCCTGAAGAGAATTCTGGACAGAATCCAGGGAGAAGTTCCTGTCCTGTGCTGTGTAGATGAAGTCCTTAGAGGCACCAATACAATAGAGAGAATTGCAGCCTCATCCAAAATTTTGGAAAGCATGGCAGAAAAGAGAGTGATCTGTTTTGCGGCTACTCATGATATCGAACTGACGTATCTTTTGGAAGGAATTTTCAGAAACTGCCACTTTGAAGAAGAGGTGACGGAAGAGGATATAAAGTTTGACTATAAGTGCAAAGAGGGAAGAGCCACAACAAGGAATGCGATCCGCCTTCTGAAGCTAATGGGATATGAGGACGGTATCATTCAGGCCGCAGAGAAAACGGCGGATCTTCTGTCTGAGAGAGAGCTTGTAAACAAAGTGAATGAAAATTTCAGTAAACATGAATAAAATGTAAATATACCGTAAAATATTGTTGAAAGTATTGAAAAATACTTGGTTTGATATATAATATCTGGTAGTAATGCCAGTAGTTTGTTGATTTGATAGCAGAGTGAGGGGAATTTTATGGTCAGCAGAAGAGTTACGGTTAAAAATCCCTCCGGCCTGCATGTAAAGCCGGCGGAAATATTTTCAAAAGCAGCGGAGGACTGTTCCTCCAAGGTCGAAGTTCTTTACGGAAATAACATTATAAATGCCAAGAGCCTTTTAAACCTCCTGGCGGTAGCCATCCACCAGGGGGCTGTGATTGAGCTTCGCTGCACAGGGCCGGATGAAGAAAAGGATCTGGAAAAGATGGTTCAGGTTATGGAACGGCTGGAATGAGGGGATTATCCCTGCTGCTTGGGTACGATGGCCTTTTCGTAGAAAAGACCGGTCAAAAACCAAAGGGGCGCATAGTCCAGACGTATGACGCCGTTAATATGATAGCGGGAGCTGCTGTAATCCCAGGGACAGCAGTCCCGCTTTTTTAAATAAGTGCCGCTGAGATATTCTATGGCGTAAATGCAGCACATGTAGACGCAGCCTCTGGTTACGGTTCCGTATTTTGAAAGGCGTGAGGCCAGAGGGCGGAAAAAGGCCGCCATCCCGTAAATGGGAAACATATGAAGCGAAGAGACTCCGGTCAGCTTTCTGTCGTGATTTGTCAGGGAATGCAGGCCGGTCCAGAGGATCTCCAGGCACCATCCGTACATGCCGCATCGAAAGAAATTTGTCTTCAAACTTATCACCTCATCTTCAGTATTGCTAAAAAGGAAAGAAATATACAAAACCTCTTGAAATCCCTATACGTTGTGATATAATACCGATAAATAAATAATAGCGAAGTAGGAATCTATGCGTTAAGTGTTCATTGGATGGGGAGTCGCCGTGAAACGAAAAGTTTCCCCGCAGGGCATTGCGCTGGGGGAACTTACGATATATTTTCCGCACCCGTTGCTACATACTGTGAGAACCTCTCATAATGTGGAGCGAATATTATTTATTTGCATCTTTTTGTTGCATTTATTTTAGTTTACCCATTATGGAGGTGTTTTGTTATGCAAAAAAATAATGCGAAGATGACATGGGATACTCGTACACTTGTGTTTCTGGCACTGCTGATCGCCATGCATATTGTGCTGGTCCGTCTGGTCGTGATTGATCTTGGGTCTTATAGGATTACCATCGGCAGCGTGTGTACCATCATTGCCGGGCTATGGTTCGGCCCGGTGGCAGGAGGCGTCAGCGGACTTATTTCCGATATCCTGGGATGTATCCTCAAGGGGTATGCCGTAAATCCCTTTATTACTGTGGCGGCTATTCTCTGGGGAGTGGTGCCCGCTTTGATGCATCCTCTGGTAAAGGGAGGAAAAGGAAGAAAGACAGCTATGCTCTGCGTTTCCGTGGTGGTTACGTCCGTGCTGTCTACGCTGATCTTTACGACAGCAGGTCTCGTGATCCTTATGGGATATCACCTGTTTGCGATCCTTCCGGGACGTGTTGTTCAGTGGGCGATCATGACGCCTATCTACTGTGCCCTGACCTGTATGCTGTACTTCAGTCCTCTTACCTCAATGGTGTGGAGTGCCACAGGAAGAGGGAAAAATAGCCCTGCAAGAAGTGCATAAGTGCATAGAAGATATGAAATACATAGACGGTTTATGCTGATTCCCCATAAATCGAATGGAAAGGCGCTGCACAGTGAGGCAGCGTCTTTTGCTACTCTATAGGGAACTTCGTTCCTATAGAGTAAAAGATCCGCATGGATTGCGCTGGGGCGGA
>DVGR01000186.1 GCA_018712605.1 Candidatus Choladousia intestinigallinarum | reverse complement strand
TTTTCCCCCGCAAATACCTTTATTCTTTCCCACTGTCTATTCTTATTCTTTTCTTTTGGTTCCATTCTGCACTCCTTTCAAACCTCATATTTCTTTTTCCGCTCCGAAGACTGTATGAAACTCTACCATTTTTTCCATTAATTTTTCCTCGCTCACCCCGCTGCGTAAGAATTCTCCTCTCAAACTCCCCTCTGCCATCACTAAAATCCGGTCTGACAGCGCAATGAGCTCCGGCATCTCCGAGGATATCAGCAAAACTGCCCCACCGTTTTGGACAAAAGTATTAATTAAGCTGTAAATCTCTTCCTTAGAAGCGACGTCAATTCCCCTTGTTGGCTCATCAAAAATGAGAATCCCACACTGAGCCGCCAACCATCTGGCCAGAATAACCTTCTGTTGGTTTCCTCCGCTCAGGGTCGCTACCGGCTGTTTTACAGATGATGCCTTTACTCCCACCTTATCAAAATATTCCTGCCCATATGGAGCTTCATTTTTCTGAAGGATCTGATATTTTGAAATATGAGGAAAGGACGCCATAGTTATATTCTGAAGAATTGGAAGCCCCATAAAAATCCCTTCGTTTCTGCGGTCCTCGGGAAGGAATCCTATTCCGCATTCAATAGCATCCTGTGTGGATCGGAAACTCTTCCTCTGTCCCTTTACATACAGTTCTCCTTCTTTCCAAGGAACCGCCCCGAACACAGCCTTAGCCAGTGTGCTCCTTCCGCTGCCCATAAGACCTGCGATTCCCAGAATCTCACCTTTATGCAGCTCCAAAGAGATCTTTTTAATTTTCTCTCCCACACATACGTCTACCAACTTAAGCACAGCTTCCTCTGCGGCATGGCCCCCCACACCGTAAGAGCGCACTGTACGCCCGATCATAAGTTTCACCATATTTGCTTTTGAAAACTCTTTTTTCTCCAGAACACCGCTTACAGCCCCATCCTTTAAAACAGCTACTTTTTCACACACCTCAATTACATCTTCCAAACGATGCGATACATAAATGATACTGGTTCCTTCCTCTTTGAGACGATAAATCATTTGGTGCAGCCGTTTGGCATCGTCCTGGCTCAAAGACGAGGTAGGCTCATCCAGAATAACAAGTTTTGGTTCAGCAAGAAGAGCCCTGGCAATTTCCACCATCTGCCTAAGGGCAATTCCCAAACGTTTAACAGGAATACGAGGATCCAGCTCTATGTCAAGCTTCTTAAAGATCTCTCTGGCCCTTATTTCCATCCTGTTATAGTCAACCGCAAAAGAAATTTTCTTTTTAGGCCACACTCCCAGATGGATATTTTCCGCTGCACTCAACTCCGGTACAAGACTCAGTTCCTGGTAAACCGTAACAATCCCTGCCTCATGGGCCTCTAAGGTACCCCACGCTTTTTTCTCCCTACCGTCAAAAACAAACGTCCCGCTGTCCGCCTGAATTGCTCCTGACAATATTTTTATCAGCGTACTCTTCCCCGCCCCATTTTCTCCTATGAGTCCCCATATTTCACCTTTTCCGATTTCCAGGTTTACATCTTTCAATACTCTGGCCCCGGGAAAGCTTTTGGAAATCCCTTTAATCTGTAATAACATTTGTTCCGTCATAGCTACCTCCCATCCTGATGGCAAAGGATGCCGCAGTTCTGCACAGGCCATGCTTCCTGCGGCACCCTTTATTCCCGCAAGGGTCTAATATCCCGCCGCTTGCATCGTTGCTGGTTTGATACCCTCTACGCTTGCATCGGGGGCTTTGTCTTTAAACCTAGTTCTCTGCTAATACTGGGAGTCCGGATCGTACAATTCTTCCACGTTATCCGGGGTAATTCCCTGGGACTCTATATAAAAAGTCTGGGGGATATCCACACCGGATGCCGCATAAGCAGCCATCAAGACAGCCCATTTCCCTTCCTGCCTGGGATCGCAGGTAGCGCTTGCCACCAGTCCCTCTTCCTGGCTCATAATCATTTCCAGTTCTTCTTTTCTTCCTCCTGCGGCACACAGCAGCACATCCCCTTCCATACCAGCGGATTTCAGAGAAGATACAGCTCCCATAAGCATAATGCCATCAAGGGAAAAGATGATATCCACATCTGGAAATGCTGCGAGAACATCATCCGTCTGCTGAAGAGCTACGTCAGCACTGTACTCTCCATATCGCCCTGCCACAATATTCAAATTTAACTTATTGTATTTTTCCAGATAGTAAGACGTAAATCCCGAAAGCATCCCATTAGACTCATAGATAGAATAAAGTTCTTTAGGAAATCCCAGCAGTATTGCTGCCTGAATTTCATCTGGACACCCGAATTTTGCATCGTACTGCTCTGCCAGGGCCGTCCCTGCAGCATATCCAAAGGAATACGTATCGTGTCCAACAAAGCAGGTAGGATTAGCCCCGTCATCCATCTGGCTGTTGACATTAATCAAGGGAATCCCAGCTTCGTGAACCTTGTCCGTTGCCACTATAATTCCGAAAGAATCCACAGGATTTACAATGATCGCATCAACATCCTGAGCAATGAGATCCTCTATGTCCGCAATCTGCTTTGCCAGATCACCATCTGCATCTGTAACTACAATCTCCGCTCCCAAATATTCCGCCTCTTCCTGAGCGATACGAATTAAGTTTTCATACCAGGAACTTCCCGCCACTGAACGTTGAGAAAAACCAATCGTAAGTCCCTCAAACATCCCTTCTTCTCCTACTAGCTCTTCCGGATCCGTCTGATAGTAAACAGAAGGTGCCTCATCGGCAGTCATTGCCCCTGCTCCTGTCGCTTCCTCTTCTTGGGCTGCAGACAGCATAGTGCCCCCCATAAACGAAGCCGTCATCATTGCTGTCAGGATTCCAGCCGTAAACTGTCGCATTCTTTTTCTCATTTTTACCTCCTTGTCTGTACTTTTCGTACCTGTTTATTAAATATGAAGGAATGGAACATTCCCGTTAACAAGTTCTTCCTCTAAGATCTCTTTTACCCTTTCCTCTGAATTTTTTACTGGATACCATTTTTCGTCCAGCAACTGGTTAGCCCTGTCAAACACTCCCAGAAGCCGTGGGCCGTCCTCGCCGTGGCGAATCACAGCAGTATTGGTTCTCATAGTAAATGCCTGTGCCCGGAATCCAAAAATCATTGTTTCTCCTGAATGGACCTGGCCTTCTTTTTCCATTTCCAGTGCTCCGTAATAGTCTGTGGCGTTTAAAGTCCTTCCAAAAAACGATCCTGTTAAAACACGGAGCTTTTTAGAGAAAATATTTTCTTTATCAGTTCCCGCCAAGGCATAGGGTTCCCAGGTTTTTCCAATACGAAAGGCTGAATCATCCCCTCTGTTTGCTGGTGTATCACAGGCATAGAA
>DVGR01000185.1 GCA_018712605.1 Candidatus Choladousia intestinigallinarum | reverse complement strand
TCCATTTTTTTCTAACACTTCTTGTGCATGGTATAAATTTGCCAAACATTTTTCTACATTAAAATTAGGGAATTCCCATTCAATAATATGTGCAAACCAAACGAGCGCACCTACATTCCAAAATTTAATTGGGCGATATATTTCTTCTGCTTCAAGAGTTGTAAAACCTACTTTTTGAAATGCTTGTTGTACTGTATGCAAATATTGCTTTGGGAATGGTAATGGCGGCACCTCGTTTAGTAACAATTCAACAAGTTCTCTATCATTTTCTGCCCCTACCTGTTGAGTAATAAAAATTCCTTTTGGTTTTAATACTCGCCATATTTCATTTTCATTAAAAGATCCATGACGATTTATTACTATATCAAATGTTTCGTTATCAAAAGGAAGTTTTGCAAGTCCATCTGCTTCCCTAAAATCCACTCCCAGTGGAAGTAATTTTTCTTTACATAGTTTTACATTGGGCGGATATGCTTCTGTTGCACTCAAATGACAAAGAGGGTGTTTTAATGAAAGAAGAAACTCACCACCACCTGTATCAATATCTAATAGTTTCATTTCAGGCAATAAATAGTGACGAATAATTTTACTATAATCCCAAGGTAAATCGTTTTCTTCTTCATATTTTCCATGTATATGAGAAAAATCCCACCCATGAATATGTGCAACCTTTTCTTCTTCTAACCATTCATTTAATAACTGTTCTTTATTCATTGTATAACTACTCCTTTTCACTGCCTTTCAGAAATTCAAACATTAAACAAATTCAAATTGTTAATTTGTCTGCTTAAATTATAGCACCTCTATATAAATTTTTCTATTATTTCACCTTATTTTCTTATATTTTTCTATATCATTTTATATTTTTTATTGTTTTAGGGCGACAAAAAAGCATCAAACGGTATTTTTTATATTTTGCACAAATTTATTGCGATTTTCTCCCGCCTATTATATAATACAATTATCTATAATATTTTAGAATTTTCTAAAAATTTATCCATCCCGGCGAAGGTTCTTGGACTCTTCCCGGATATGGAGAGAAAGGAGCGGGGATGTTTCTGCATCCCAACAGAAAACATGAAAAAGAAAAAATGGTTACACAGACTTCTGGCCGCCTCCCTTACCGGAGCGCTGGCTGTCTCTTCCTTTCTTCCCGTTCAGGGAGAAGAGGCCGAGAGCTCGACACCAGAGCTTACCAGGGTATCCGTTCACGATCCTTCTATTATAAAGACGGAGGACGGAGACTATTATGTCCTGGGTTCCCACACTGCTTCCGCCGAATCCCAGGATCTGATCCAGTGGCAGCAGGTAAACTATGACTATGGCAATGTGGAGGAAACTCCTTTTTACGGAAATCTCCTGGAAAACCTGGAAAAGCCTTTCCAATGGGCCGGCTACGACGATGGAGACTGTGCCGGCGGAGGCTATGCCGTATGGGCTCCGGACGCCATCTGGAATCCTTACTATGAATGGGAGGACGGCTCCACCGGCGCCTATATGCTGTACTGCTGCACCTCCTCCACCTGGCGCCGCTCCTGCATCAGTTACCTGGTATCCAAGACCTTTGAAGGACCCTATGAGTTCGTGGATACCATTCTTTACTCTGGCTTTACCATGACCGGAGAACCGGACGGGAACAGCTCCCGGGACACTAAATGGGACAATGATTACCTGAATTTGACCGCTCTCATAGAAAAGGGCTCAGAAAATGGAGGAATCGATGAAATCAGCGAGAACTGGTTTGACTCCAACGGCGGCTGGAATAACCTTTACGCTCCCAACGCCATTGACCCCAACCTTTTCTTTGACGCTGACGGCGAGAGACTTTATATGTCCTACGGTTCCTGGTCCGGCGGACTCTTCCTGCTGGAGCTTGACCGTGCCACAGGGGCCGCCATTTATCCGGGCGTCGATTCCACGGACGAGGTATCCGGCAACTTTGTAGACCGGTATTTCGGTGTCCACCTGGCCGGAGGCAATCATCAGTCAGGAGAAGCTCCCTACATTCTGTATGACAGCGAGACTGGCTACTATTATATGTACGAAACCTACGGCGGCCTGACGGCAGAGGGCGGGTACAACATGCGTCTGTTCCGTTCCGAGAATCCTACTGGCCCCTACCTGGATGCAGCCGGAGGAAACGCCGCTGACAACGGAGAGAGCAATGACCTCTACGGCATCAAGCTCATCGGCAATTACTCCTTCTATGACCAGATCGGAAAACGTGCCGCCGGACACAACTCCGCCTTGATTGACGATGATGGCTCCCGCTATCTGTTCTACCATCAGCGTTTCGACATTGAGCCCCAGCTTGAAGCCCATGAGCTGCGGGTACATCAGCAGTTTATGAATGAGGATCTGTGGCCAGTCACTGCCGTATATGAGTATATGGGAGAGACACCGGAAAATTATGAAGACAGCCAGGTAGTGGGTTCTTATGAATTTATCAACCACGGAACCAACACCAGCGGAGAGATGCTCACCACACAGATGCTTACTCTGGAAGAGGACGGCACAGTGTCCGGAGCGGCCGCCGGCACATGGACAAAGACTGACTCCGGCAAAGGCTACGATTATGTCACCTTTGAGATCAACGATGTGACTTACAAAGGAATCTTCTTCCTCCAGCATAAAGAAAACTCTGATCCTGACCCGGTGATGACCTTTACCGCCATCGGCAGCGATAATACCAGCATCTGGGGAAGTATGATTGATATGGAGGATGACGAGATGGTGGCTGACATGGCGGCCGTTTCTGTCGACCAGATGATCCCCTCCGCCACCAGCGAAAGCCTGGAGCTCCCCGAATCCGTTATGGGGGCAGACGTAGTCTGGACCTCTTCCGATCCAGAGACTCTCAGTGAAACGGGAGAGGCCACTAGACAGGAAGAGGATGTTCGGGTAGATCTTACCGCCCAGATCACCAGGGGAAGCGCCTCCGTCACCAGAACCTACAAGGTTACGGTACGCCAGAAGGCATATATGATGTACGGTTTTGATTTTGACACTCCCGCCCAGGATAATACTCTGCCCCCCATGGAAGGGTCTGCCGGAAGCGGAACTGCCCTCCTGGAAGGCACTGCTTCTATTATAGAAGACGAAACCAGGGGAAGCGTCCTGCAGATCACCAATGAGGAAGGGGCAAAAGGCGTGAACTATCTCCGTCTCCCAGAGGATACTTTCTCTGAGGTGAAGCCTGCCGGTTACTCTGTAGCTATGTGGGTTAACATTGGGGAGGAAACCTTTGAACACAGCGCCCTTTTTGAGGCGGACGCTGCCGCGGCCTATCCTCTTACCCGGATCGGCGCAAATCTCATAGCCAGGATTAACGCAAACGCCTACAGTGATGTCATGGGCGCACTGCTTACTACCAGCGGAGAACGTGAGGTGTGGCAGCACGTAGTCTACACCGTGGATCCCCAAGGTATTAAGGTTTACTTAAACGGAGAACTTGTGGGGCAGGAGGTTAAGAATATCAGCGACTGTTTCCTGAATAACAAGACGGGCATTTCCCAGGTAACCGACGTTATGGTGGGAAGCGGCTACATCTGGGATGACGAGGATGTGCGGGACGCTCTCTTCGACCAGGTACAGGTATACTGCGGCGTGCTGGGTGCCGAGGATGTACAGGAGCTGTACACTTCCACTCAGTGACCGTGAAGAGTTGATCCAGATACAACTGCAGGCGGGGCCATAGCCCCGCCTGTTTTACTCCCTTATTCCAGCACTAACTGCTCAATGGCCCACGCCACTCCGTCTTCCTCATTGCTTTTTGTGATAAAGTCAGCCAGTTTTTTCGTCTCCGGATCTCCATTTTCCATTACCACAGCCAGCCCTGCCTTTTTCAGCATGTCCCAGTCATTCCAGGAATCCCCGCAGGCCATGATTTCTTCCTGTTTGATTCCCAGAATTCTCCCCAAAGCCAGAAGTCCGTTTCCTTTTCCTGATTTAGCAGAGATAATTTCCAGATTAAAGGTACTGGCAAAGCTGGCGTCAATCCTGGAATCTTCTTTCAATTTAACCAGCATGCGGTCCCGCTCCTGCCGGTCGTCAAACACCATATGGAGCTTCTCCACGGCAATCCTGTTTTCCCGCATATAGGGAATCAAATGAGGCCACAGATTTCTCGTCTTTTTGATGTATTCTTTGACAGCCGGCGTCATTCCCGGCTCTTCAAGGAAGCGGTAAGTATCTTGATCCACAAAGCATTTTCCCCCATAGTACGCCTCCCAAGCGGAATGAGGGCAGGCAGCCAGAGTGCCGATCAGTTCCTGGGCCATCTCCCAAGGAATCAGCTCTTCATACACCGTCTCTTTCTTCTCCAGGTCAATAATGCGGCTGCCGTTGGAAGTAAGCGCATAGCGGACTCCCGGAATCTCCAGGAATTGTTCAGGGAGTCCCGCCTCGGGACGGCCGGTAGCCGGAAGTACCGTGATTCCCCTGCGGATGGCCTCCTCCAAAACCACCCTGGTATGGGGGGTAATTTTCTTTTCTTCATTAAATACAGTCCCGTCCAGGTCGAGACCGATCATTTTTATCTTTTTTTTCATCTTTTCTGTCCTCTGTTTTCCTTTTCTCTATGTTTTCTCTTTTTAAAGATGTTGATGTCAAAAGCCCTCAACTATGATGCCTGCGGATTGTTCCGTGCTGCGCACTCCCACAATCCTGCATCTTTTAAAGTGTATCACAGTTTTTCTTTCCAGACAATCCTATCTGATATATCTAACCATCGGTTGACATATTGTAAGAAAAAATGCTATATTTATGTATATAGATTTTACAGAAAGGGGTGACGCAAATGGCTACGTTAAAGGATGTGGCACGTGAATCGGGGCTGACGGTTGGAACAGTCTCCAGGGTTTTGAATAACCGGGGATATATCAGCGAAAAAACCCGCCAAAAGGTTTACCGGGTCATGAAGGAACTGAACTATCAGCCCAATGAGATGGCCCGTTCCCTTTCCACCCAGAGAACCAACACCATCGGCGTTATAGTTCCGCATATCGTCCATCCTTATTTTGCGAAAATGATTGACTGTCTGGAAGAAGCAGCGTATGAATCTAATTATAAAATCCTGCTCTTCAGTTCCAAAGGGAAGACAGACCTGGAGGAAAAATATATTGAAATGTGCTGGAGAAACCGGGTTTCGGGGGTAATCCTCTTCAGCGGCCTTTTTCATACAGAAGTTTTTAAAAATCTGGATTTTCCTGTCATTACGATTGAGCGGTTTATCGATGAAGCCACCGCTGGCATTGTCTGCGACAATTACCAGGGGGGTATGCTGGCCACGGAGCATTTAATCGAACAGGGGTGCCGCTGCCTGCTCCATATCGGCGGCGTAAACCAAATGGCCATGCCTGCGGATGGGCGCAAGGTATCCTTTGAGACCGTGTGCCAAAAAATGGGCGTGCAGTATATGACTATAAATCCAGATGACGAATACTATAATGAAATGGATTATTATGCGATTATCCGTCTGGTTCTTGAACAGAATCCCCAGATCGACGGGATTTTCGCTAGCTCCGACCTGATCGCCGCTCAGGTGATTCAGATATGTAAAGAAAAGCAGATTCAGGTTCCCGAACAGCTTAAGGTAGTCGGCTTTGACGATGTAAACATCGCCTCTCTCACTACCCCTCGTATCACCACGATCCGTCAGCCTGTCAAAGAGATGGCGGACGCTGCGGTCTCCGCTCTGAACAGTGTGCTGTCCGGGGAAACTGTAGCCAAGGAAATGCGGTTTCCTGTCTCACTGATCAAACGTGAGAGTACATAAGAATCTCCTGTCTCCATCCATGATTTTCATCCTGCCGGAAACCCGGCAGGATTTTTTATGCTCCGCATGGACCGTGCTGCGGAATTCTTTTTTAGTCATAAAACTTTAAATCGATCTCAGAAATTTTCTGATTTCTTAATGTGTTGTATTTATTCATATAAATTTATTTTTATTTTTATGTTCAACGGTAATCATATTCCAGAAATGCCATTGTGAATTCCACAATTTCTTCCACAAAATCTATTGGTAAATATAACTAAAAAAAAAGGCTAAAGTTCGTTAACATGTACCGAAAATACAATTTTGGGCCATGAAATTTATGTTTACCGATTGACATATCTGTGCAGTTTGTGGTACTATACAGACACCTGATAAAAACCAAGAAGGAGGAAAAGAAAACATGAAAAAACGAGTTTCTATGGTTATGGCTGCAGCTATGGCAGCATCTCTGGCAGCCAGCGTAGCTACACCGGCTATGGCTGAGGGCGAGAACCTGACAGTCTTCAATTCCAAGATGGAGATTCAGACTCAGTTCGAGGAGGTAGCTTCTACGTACTCAGAATCCGCAGGAGTTGCTATGGAGGTTTACTACTCCAACGATACGGTAGCAGCTCATATGGGTTCCAGATACGCTGCTGACGATCCCTATGTAATGTCCATGGTTGACGCTAAGGACGTATATTCCTTAGGGCCGGAGCATGCAATCGACCTGAGCGACCAGGAGTGGGTAGCTAATACTCCTTATGCTATCTCCGTAGACGACAAAGTTCTTGGCTTCCCGGTTTGTGTTGAGGCCCGCGGCGTGATCTACAACGCAGACGCTATCGAAGCTATCACAGGTGAGGAATTCGTTCCCGCTGATTATGCGACACTGGATGCATTCAAAGGCCTTCTGGACACTCTGGTAGAGGGCGGCATGGCAGCACCCGTTGGTATCCTGAAGGAAGACTGGTCCATCGGCGCACATTTCCTTGCACAGGTATATGAGCAGCAGGAAGACCCGGAAGCATTCGTTCAGAGCCTGTATGAAGGTTCCGCAGACCTGATCAACAACGAAAAGTTTAACGCACTGATGGATACTTTCGATGTACTGATGGAGTACAACTACGCAAAGGATTCTGCTATCGCAGCAGAGCGTGAGGTTACCTCACAGAAGCTGGCTGAAGGCGAGATCGCTTTCATGTTCGGCGGCAACTGGGATTGGTCCGTAATCAACCAGTACGACTACTCTGAGAACATGGGTATTATGCCTGTTCCCCAGAACCTGGATGACGGCGCCAACACCAAGCTTACAGGCGGCGGTTCCAAATACTTCTACATTGACTCCGCTGAGAGCATCACAGACGAGCAGCGTCAGGCAGCAAAAGACTTCCTGAACTGGATGGTAAGTGACGAAGCAGGCCAGTCCTTCCTGGTAGATAGCTGCGCACTGGTTCCCGCATTTACCAACATCTCTCTTGAAGTAGCAGATCCTCTGGGAGCTTCTGTTAAGGAATATGCGGATGCTGGAAACCTGATCCCCAACTATGACTATCTGCCGGATGACCACTACTCAATCTGCGGCGCTTCCTTCCAGAAATATCTGGCTGGACAGATCGACCGTGAAGGCTTCGCAGGCGAGCTTGAAGCTTACTGGTCATCTACTACTCCGGTTGAGCACTAATCACTTTAACATGCTGATACGGGGGTGTCGGACAGGCGCCGACACCCCTTTTTTTGCCCCAAACAGGCGAAGGATCCTATGATCCAGCAATCTCTAAAACAATAGGAGGGGGAAAAAGAGATGAAAAAGAATACTATGTCGTATAAGATCGGCCAGTTTACCATCTTTGCCGGTCCTGCGACAATCTTATTCCTCGGCGTCGTGATTCTTCCGTTTATTTACGGTTTATATCTGACCTTCACAAGCTGGGACGGCGTTTCCGTCGAAAAGCCTTTTGTAGGTCTTGAGAATTATATGGCAGCCGCCCAGGACGCCGCTTTCTGGCAGGCTCTGGGAAGAACCGCATTCTATACAGTTATTGCCGTTGTATTCGTAAACCTGGTGGCCTTTGGTCTGGCATACCTGGTGACCAGCGGCATCAAAGGCCAGAACTTCTTCCGAGCAGGCTTCTTTATTCCGAACCTGATCGGCGGCATCGTTCTTGGTTATATCTGGAAGTTCGTATTTAACCGTGCTTTAGTATCCATCGGACAGTCACTTTCAATCGGTGCCCTGTCTACTTCCTGGCTGGCTACTACCAACGGAGCTATGCTTTGTCTCATCGTCGTTTCCGTATGGCAGTACGCAGGCTACATGATGCTGATCTACGTAGCAGGCTTTATGAGCGTTTCCAAGAGCCTCATGGAAGCCGCCGAGATCGATGGCTGTACCCAGAGCCAGGCTACTTTCTACGTAACCGTTCCTCTGATGAGATCTTCCTTTGTACAGTGTCTCTTCCTGACTCTGACAAGATGCTTCATGGTTTACGATGTGAACCTGTCCTTGACAAAGGGCGAGCCCTTCGGTTCCTCTGTTATGGCAGCTATGCACGTGTACAACCAGGCGTTTACATACAGGAGGTATGGCACCGGCCAGGCTGAGGCTCTGATTCTGTTTATCGTATGTGCCATTGTGGGTGTAACCCAGGTATATATTGGTAAGAAAGGAGAGGTGGAAGCGTAATGACTGATAATGCAAAAGCCGCACGCAGGAAAACAATTTCTCATGCCATAATGATGATTGTTCTCATTCTTGTGTTTATATTATTTGTTTTCCCATTCTTACTGGTAGTAATCAACGTATTTAAAACCAATGGGGATATTACTTCAAATCCCTTAAGCCTCATCGGTGAGCATGGATTTACAACCGCCAACTTCCCGGAGGCAATGAAGAGCATGAATTTCCCGGTGGCATTCACAAATTCTCTAATTGTCACCACCTGCGCTACCGTTTTGACTCTGCTGGTATCCTCCATGGCCGCTTTCGTCATTGTCCGCAATAAGTGGAAAGCCTGTGCGCTTCTCTTTGCCGGCATGATCGCTTCCATGGTTATCCCCTTCCAGGTGCTGATGATCCCATTGGTATCTCTCTACGGCGGTATCTTTGGCGTGCTGAACAGCCGCATCACCCTGATTCTGATGCATGTGGGCTTCTCGATCTCCATGGCAACTTTCATGTTCCATGGTGCGATCCGGACAAATATTCCTCTGGAACTGGAAGAGGCTGCCCTCATCGATGGATGTACCAGATGGCAGACATACTGGAAAATCGTATTTCCGCTGCTTAAACCTACTATTGCCACTGTAGCTATCATTGACGCTATGGCATTCTGGAACGATTACCTGCTTCCCAGCCTTGTACTTGCAAGGAAAGAGCTGTATACGATCCCCATTGCCACACAGGCATTCTACGGAACGTATTCTACGGATATGGGACTTGTTATGGCTGCGCTGCTCCTGGCAATGCTGCCGATCCTGATTTTGTATCTGTTCCTGCAGCGGTACATTGTAGAGGGTGTTACATCCGGCGCCGTTAAAGGCTGATGTTTACAAACGCAGCGGGGAATGCATTTCGTATTCTCCCTGCGTTTTTTTACTATAAAAGCCAGTCTCAATGGGCAGGCAGACTGCGTGCTGGCACGCAAGGCTGCATGGACATTTGAGACGCTAACCCGTATGAGCAAGTAGCACGATAGTGCGGATTGCGAATACGGGTCGGATTGCGGGAGCGCCAAAGGCGCGGAGCAATCCGTGGCTTTTATGTGTGGCGGCGCCTGTGCCATTCGCAAAATACTTGCAGCACATGTTGACCTGGGTTATAATCTTCAGGCAAAATAGAATGCTGCCGCACATTCTGCCTAAAGACAGACGCTTGCGGGAGGACCGTTGAAGTAAGGAGGAAGATAGATGGAATATAATATTAAGATCGAACAGAATTATTTTGGAATTCCTATCCAGCCAGAGCTGCCGGAAGAAACCCTGGAAATTTTTCTGGGGGAAGAGAAGCTTTTTGAGTTCCTTGTGCCCGTGTGCAAGAATCCAAGTGAGCGGAAATATGAATATTATTCATATCTGAACGTAAAGGAATACCAGGGACAGACCCTTACCCTGAAGGGAGATTTTGACCAGGAATTTTTCCAGGACTTCTGCCAGAAGGAGACGAATGAACAGGAGCCCCTGAAGCGTCCTCTTCTTCATTTCACGGCAGAAAGGGGATGGATCAACGATCCAAACGGCCTGGTATACCACAATGGGGCTTACCATCTGTATTTCCAGTACAATCCCTGCAATACCCAATGGCAGAATTTATCCTGGGGACACAGCGTCAGCACAGATCTGCTGCATTTTAAGCAGACTGACAACGTCCTCTATCCAGATGCCTTCGGAGCGGCTTATTCCGGCTGCGGCCTTGTAAATGACCGTGGGATGCTGGGCCTCCCCAAAGACGCCCTGCTCTTCTATTACACGGCGGCAGGGGGACTGGATCCCTGGAGCAAGAAAAACGGCGCAGGCTTTACACAGCGGATCGCCTACAGCCTTGACGAAGGCCAGACCTTCATCAAGCTTCCTAAGCCGGCTCTTGACGTCCTTCGTGAGGACAGCCGGGATCCCAAGATCTTCTGGCATGAGGATACAAAGGCCTATATTATGGTTTTATGGCTGGAGGGAAATGAATTTGGAATCTTCCGCTCTGAAAATCTTCAGGACTGGGAGATGACAGACAGCTTCGTGCTGGATGAAGCTTGGGAGTGTCCCGACTTATTCAGCCTGGAGTGTGAGGGAGAAACCGTGTGGGTATTTACAAGTGCGGATGGTTTCTATTATTTCGGTGATTTTGACGGCTATCATTTCCGCACAGACGCCGTACAGAGAAAAGCTTATCTTACCCGTATGCCTTATGCGGCGCAGACTTACAGCAATACGGACGGAAGAGTGATTAGTCTTCCCTGGCTGCGCACCAAAAATGTCGGGAAGCTCTATACAGGAATGATGGGGATTCCCAGAGAGCTTGGCGCAGTAAAACGCCATGGTGAAATGCTTCTGTCTATGATGCCTGTAAGGGAGTATGATGAGAACAAAAAATTAAAAGAAGAATTTTCCTGGGGAGACCAGGAATTTGAGACAGAACTGACAAGTGAAGCTGTCACGGAACTCAGTCTGAACCTGAAGGACAGCGCTGGGCTTTCGATTCAGCTTTTTAACCAGAATCTGTCCATCCGTGACAATGCGCTTTTCTATAAAGACGAAAGAACAGTATTGCCGGAAAAACTGGAGGATGTACATATTATAATCGACAGAGGCATTGTGGAGCTGTACTGTAATTCCGGTACAATCAACATATGGTATGAGACCAATTCCGACCTGCTTGAAGGAAAGATCCAGATATCCGGAGGCAGGGGCGCCGGCAAATTATATATATCTCAGTAGTGTACTGTCTCATTGGCTTTCAGTATAATGACACAGTCCACTAGGAGGTACAAGTATAATCCGCACAAGGCTGGCCGAAGCCGGCCTTGCATGCAGCAATAAGGAGAATATCATGCAGGCAAAAGCAAAGAACAAGACCAAAACTATACCGAAACCCAAAACAGATATAAAGGCTTTTAACGATGAAGAGTATTATCTTCGGTTTCAGAAGCATTTAGACGAGCTGAAATGGCTCTATACAGAATTATACAGCAATGAGTGGATGTTTGACGAGCTGTGCAAACAGATGTATCAGTTTTACACAGAGCGCCGGGAGGATTTGAAGGCTTTGGACCGGAAGCGTGAGGCAGACCCGGACTGGTATAAGAAAAACGATATGCTGGGCGTTATGCTCTACGTGGATAATTTTGCGGATAACCTTCAGGGCGTAAAGGATAAGCTGGACTATATAAAAGAAAGCAATATTAATTATGTCCATCTTATGCCTCTACTGGAAACCCCCAAAGGCCGTTCTGACGGCGGCTACGCTGTGGCGAATTTCCGCAAGGTACAGCCGGAACTTGGAACCGTAGAGGATCTAGAGGAAGTCGCAAAGGCCTGCCACGACAGAGACATCAGCGTGTGCATGGATTTCGTCATGAACCATACCTCCGAGGACCATGAGTGGGCAGTACGTGCCCGCCGGGGTGAGGGAGAATATATGAGCCGTTACTTCTTCTATGATAATTATACGATCCCGGCTCAGTTTGAAAAGACAGTACCCCAGGTATTTCCTACCACGGCTCCCGGCAATTTTACGTATCTGCCGGAGCTTGGCCATTACGTTATGACTACCTTTTATCCCTATCAGTGGGATTTGAATTACAGAAATCCCCGGGTATTTAATGAGATGATGTACAATTTCCTGTTCTTCGCAAATGCGGGAATTGACGTTATCCGCATCGACGCAGTTCCTTATATCTGGAAGGAGCTGGGAACAAACTGCCGGAACCTCCCCAGAGTGCATACCATTGTCAGGATGATGCGTATGATCGGGGAGATAGTGTGTCCGGGAATCCTACTTCTTGGCGAGGTGGTCATGGAACCTTCCAAGGTAGTACCTTACTTCGGTACCCTTGAGAAGCCTGAATGCCACATGCTTTACAATGTGACGACCATGGCCACCACATGGAATTCCGTGGCGACCAGAGACACCCGTCTTCTGAAAAACCAGATGGATGTGCTGGCCTCCCTTCCCAAAGATTATGTGTTCCTGAACTACCTGCGGTGCCATGACGACATCGGATGGGGGCTGGATTACCCTACCCTCCGCTGGTGGGGCATGGAGGAACGTCCTCACAAACAGTATATCAATGATTTCTTCACCGGGACGGTGGAGGGCAGCTTCAGCCGGGGCGAACTGTACAATGCAGACCCTGTCACCGGCGACGCCCGCTTCTGCGGTACCACAGCCTCCATGTGCGGTGTGGAGAAAGCAGGTTTCGAGCAGGACGAAGAGCAGATGGAGGCTGCCATCAGCCGTGTCCTTATGCTTCACGCTTTCATGTTTACAGAGTCTGGTATTCCCATGCTCTACAGCGGCGATGAGGTGGGACAGACCAACGATTATTCTTATAAGGATGTTCCTGAAAAAGCTCCTGATTCCCGGTATATCCACAGAGGTAAATTCCGCTGGGAGCTGGTGGATGATATTAAAAATGAAGGCAGCGTGTCTGAACGGATCTATCACGGCCTCGATAAATTGGAAAAGATTCGTTCTTCCGAGAAAGTATTTATGTCAAACGCTGTTTTCTACACGCTCGATACGTATGAGCAGTCCGTTATCTGCATCGTCCGGGAGTATGAAGACGAGAGGCTCATCGGGCTTTTCAACTTCAGCGAGTACAATAAGATCGCATGGATTGACCAGCAGGACGGCATGTACAAGGATTTAGTAACCGGACAGGAAATGAGAGCCTCCGGCGTATGGGTACCCGCAAACGGATTTTTCTGGCTTAAAAGGGAGAAAGGACAGGAAGAATGAAACAGTCATGGTGGAAAAACGCTGTAATTTACCAGATCTACCCCCGAAGCTTCTGCGACAGCAACGGCGACGGTATGGGCGATCTGCAGGGAATTATAACTAAGCTGGATTACTTAAAGGAACTGGGGATTGACGCCATCTGGCTCTCCCCGGTCTACCGCTCTCCCCAGGACGACAATGGCTATGACATTTCTGACTATCAGGATATCGATCCCCTTTTCGGTACCCTTGAGGATATGGATGAATTAATCGCCCAGGCAAAGAGCCGTGGAATCCGTATTATCATGGATCTGGTGCTGAATCACTCTTCGGATGAACATCCCTGGTTTCTGGAGGCGAAAAAAAGCCGTGACAATCCCTACCACGACTACTATGTGTGGAGGGACGGCGTGGAAGGACAATATCCCAACGAGCTGAAAGCCGGCTTCGGCGGCCCCGCCTGGGAGTGGGTGCCGGAATGCGGCCAGTATTATCTCCACCAGTTTTCTGTAAAACAGCCGGATCTGAACTGGGAAAATCCCAAAGTCCGGGAAGAAATCTACAAAATGATTCAGTGGTGGGTAGACCGTGGGATCGGCGGTTTCCGGCTGGATGTCATTGACCAGATTGCCAAGGAACCGGACCGCATGATCACGTCAGAAGGACCGATGCTGCACCCCTACCTCAAAGAGATGAGCAAAGCCGTCTTCCAGCAAAAAGATCTGGTAACGGTGGGGGAGGCCTGGAGCGCTACGCCAGAGAGCGCGCTGCTCTACAGCAACCCGGATGGCTCAGAGCTTTCTATGGTATTCCAGTTCGAGCATATTCTTCTGGACCAGCAGCCGGGTAAAGAGAAATGGGATCTGGCTCCCCTGCCTTTTGTCCAGTTTAAGGAAATCCTTGCAAAATGGCAGAAGGCTCTTTATCAGAAGGGATGGAACAGCCTTTTCTTTGAAAACCATGATCTTCCAAGATCCGTCTCCCGCTTCGGGGACGATGGAAAATACCGGGTGGAGTCCGCCAAAATGCTGGCCACCTGCCTTCACGGAATGCAGGGAACGCCCTATATCTACCAGGGCCAGGAAATCGGAATGACCAATACCCGGATGGAGATTGAGGATTACCGGGATATCGAGCTTCTGAATATGTATAAGGAGCGCACAGAAAAGGGATATTCCAAGGAAGAAATAATGGAATCCATCTATGTAAAGGGAAGGGATAACGCCCGTACCCCCATGCAGTGGAACGATGAGGAAAACGCCGGATTTACCAAGGGAACTCCCTGGATAAAAGTTAATCCTAACTATGCGGATATCAATGTGGAAAAGGCCAGGAAAGACCCGGACTCCATTTTCCACTACTATCAAGAATTGATACAGCTTCGCAAAAGCCTTCCGATTCTCACAGAAGGGGCTTTTGACCTGCTTTTGCCGGAAGATCCTTCCATTTTTGCCTACACAAGAACCAGTAAGACAGAGCAGCTTCTTATCCTCTGCAGCTTTACAGGGCAGGAGCTTCCCTGCAGCTTAAAAGAGCAGTGGAAGGATGAAGAGGTGCTGATTTCCAACTATGACCAGGATTCCTGCAAGGATTGCCTGCGCCCCTATGAGGCAGTGATCTTTAGCAGAAAGCTTTAAAAATTTTCAGATGTGAGGTGGACAACATGGCAATTAAATATAACGAAGAACAGAAGACCTTTACTCTGCAGACCTGTAAAAGCACATACAAAATGAAGGTAGATGCCCATGGAATGCTGCTGCACACTTATTTCGGCCCTGTCACAGATGACAGCGACCTCTCCTACCTGATCGCCCCGGATGACCACGGTTTTTCCGCTCAGGTGGGGGAAATTGTGGACGACCGCACTTACTCTATGGATTATTTTCCCCTGGAGTATGCCGTACACGGCAACAGCGATTTCCGCATTTCCGCCCTGCGGGCCGGAAAAGAGGGGTCTGTGCCTGCTCTGGATCTGAGATATCATTCTCATGAAATAAAGCCTGGGAAGTATGCCCTTCCGGGCCTTCCCGCCCTTTTTGCAGCGCCTGGCGAAGAAGATGTAGAGACTCTGGAAATCACCCTGAAGGATGCGTATGAGGAAATCTACGTAAAGCTTCTTTACGGGGTTTTTGAAGGAAAGAATGTTATCACCAGAAGCGCAGTGATTGAAAACCGCATGGAGACACCCATGGAACTTCACCGGGCCATGAGCATGTCTTTAGATTATATGGATGAGGATCTGGATCTGGTACATTTCTACGGAAAGCACGTACTGGAACGGCAGCTTGAACGCCGCCCCCTCACCCATGGGATCACGGAGATCGCCAGCGTGAGAGGCAATTCCAGCCATCAGCATAATCCTTTTGTGATCCTGTGTGAAAAACACACTACGGAGGATCAGGGCGGCTGCTGGGGCTACTCCCTTTTATACAGCGGCAGCTTCAGAATCCGGGTGGAGTACGACCAGTTCGACAGTACTCGAATTGTCTGCGGAATCTCTGACAATGAATTTATCTGGAATTTAGCAAAGGGAGAGAGCTTCGTCACCCCGGAGGTGGTACTCTCCTACACGCCCCATGGATTTACGGATCTCTCCTCTGTGCTTCACAAAGCCTACATGGACAATCTGATCCGCAGCCCCTGGAAATACAAAAAACGGCCGGCCCTTGTAAACAACTGGGAAGCCACCTACTTTGATTTCAACGCTCTTAAACTTCTTACCATTGCGCACCACGCCGCGGACCTGGGCCTTGATATGCTGGTTCTGGACGACGGCTGGTTTGGAAAGAGGGACGATGATAAAGGCGGCCTGGGAGACTGGTACGTAAACGAGCGGAAACTTGGCTGCTCTCTTGAGGATCTGGCCTCACAGATCAACCACATGGGGCTGAAATTCGGAATCTGGGTGGAGCCGGAGATGGTGAATGAAAACAGTGATCTGTATAAAAACCATCCCGAGTGGGTTCTGGAGATCCCGGGAAGAACTCCCAACCGTGGAAGAAACCAGCTTGTACTGGATCTCTCCAACCGGGAGGTAGTGGAATTTATGAAATCCAGCCTGGACAATATTATTGACTCTGCCAACGTAGAGTACATTAAATGGGATATGAACCGGTGCGTAGACAATATTTACAGCACCGTCAATCCATCCATGAGCCAGGGAGCCATCCGTCATCAGTACGTGCTTGGCCTCTATGAAGTGCAGGAACACATGCTCACCCGCCATCCAAATCTTCTCCTGGAAGGCTGCAACGGCGGCGGCGGACGCTTTGACGCTGGAATGCTCTACTATGCGCCTCAGGTATGGTGCAGCGACAACACGGATGCTATCGAGCGGCTTCGCATTCATTACGGCACCTCCTTCGGCTATCCTATGTCTGCTGTAGGAGCCCATGTATCTGCTTGCCCCAATCATCAGAACGGCCGCGTAGTACCCTTTAAGACCAGAGGCGTCTGCGCTATGCAGGGCTCCTTTGGCTATGAGCTGGATCTGAGCAAGCTTACAGAGGAAGAGAAGGCCGAGGCAAGGGAACAGATTCAGTTCTACAATGAAAATTATGATCTGATTCAGCAGGGTACCTACTATCGTCTGGCCTCACCCTATGAGAACCCGGACTACACAGCCTGGAGCTATGTGGCATCCGATCAGTCCCGGGCCATCCTCTGTGCCGTTCACACGGATCTTCACGGAAATCCCAAGCCCCGCCGGCTGAAGCTGAAAGGATTATCAAGGGATGCCCTCTATGAGGTAGATGGAACCACTTACACAGGCGCCGCATTGATGCAGGGCGGCTTAGTGCTTCCAAAACCTGCCTGCAATTATGATTCTTACATGGTAAGTATTCGTAAATGCACTAAATAATGCCCCCCCCCGCCGGCTGTGGTCCCAATTCGGCCGCTGCCAGTGGAATATAAAGCAGCCCTTCCATCTCGCCATTCGGAGCCGGAAGGGCTGCTTATTTCTTTGCTTCTTCATATCATCCAACATTTTCCCGGAATCGGATCTCTCCCGTCTTTTCATCCATACTTTCGATAATCGCCAGGGACTCCAGGTGAATTCCCCTGGCTCGGATTCTCTCTCCCCCCGGCTGAAATCCCTTCTCTATGACAATCCCTGCCCCTGCCAGATGAGCGCCTGCCTTTTCCACAATCTCAATCAGTCCTTCCAGAGCTTTTCCATTTGCCAGGAAATCATCAATCAGCAGCACCCTGTCTTCTTTACCGATAAACTCCTTTGATACAAGAATGTCATAAACTTTTCCATGGGTGTAGGATTCAACCCTGGAAGTGTACACTTCCCCCGCAATGTTTTTCGTCTGGGTTTTCTTGGCAAATACCACCGGCACCTGAAACTCTTCTCCGGCAATACAGGCAATGCCGATTCCTGAGGCCTCAATCGTAAGGATCTTCGTAATTTTCTCCCCATCAAACCGCCGCTTGAACTCCTTCCCGATTTCCCTGAACAGCCCCGTGTCCATCTGATGGTTCAGAAAGCTGTCCACCTTCAGCACATTTCCCTCTTTAATCTTTCCGTCTTTTTGGATTCTTTCCTTTAAAAGCTCCATTTTAATCCTTCCTCCCATGTCTTTCTCCTGCTTTGCCCTTAGGCAAAGCCTTTTCCGTCAGCTCTATGCGGCCTGCTGCAGCCATTCTTTAATCTTGGTTCTCTCATCTTACGGGGCAAACAGTATCTCCCTCGCCTGTCCTAACCTCTCATAGAATTGAGAATAAAAATCCTCCCTCTCATCATAAGGTCTGAGATAAAACAGCTTCAGCACATACAGATTTCCATTCCTTACTTCTTCCTCCGCCTGACCGGACAGTCTCTCTGCCGCATCCTCCAGAAAATAATGCCAGTCACAGATATACCGATCATACCTGAGAACACCCGGAGTGTCAATCCATTTGGACACCTTCACCTTTGTCCGGTCCTGCTTTTGGCATTCATGGATCTGCAGAAAATACTGAAAGGAACGCCCCTCATAGTATCTCCCCAGAGGAAACAGGCGGCAAATCCCAGGCCGGAAAGCATGTATGGAACACCTCCCCTGGGGATTCAAAAAAACGCAGGCCTCCTCTTCTCCCTGAAGCTTCAGATTTGGCAGAACCATTCCATCCACCACATTTAACTCCAGCTTTTCCTCCTGCAGAAGCTGCTGCGCAGTCCGCCCAAGCCCGGATGAGAGCCGGAATATATCATAGGGATCTAAAACAATGGAACTTCCCATCCCACAGCAGCAGGAGGAACAGCCCTGGCAGTCCCGGCAGTCCGCCCTTACCATATCGTTTAACCCGTACAGCCTTCCGTCTGAAATCTCCTGAAGGCTTACCTTTCGCTTCATATGTTCTCATCCTTTCTCTCTATCCTAATCCTGCCCTGCAGTACCCTCCCATCTGGGTATTTGAATGCTTTTGACCTCAACATCATTATATAAGATGCTACCATTATAAAGGCGGTTTGTAAACAACAGAATTTCAAGAATGACATCCTTCTGTAACAGTTCAGCCATCAGGTATGATCCGGGATGATTTATGCTCGCATAAAAATCAGACCGTGTCATACCTGATGAAACCCTCATCTGAAATGTATAAAATTTTCAGGGGGATTTTCCAATCCCCCTGTATCTGTATCTGTCTCTGTTTATTTACCTGATATATTTCTTCACCTGCTTCAAGGGCCACTGGAAGGTCTTTGCTATCTCCTCCGCCTCAAAGCCTTTCTGATGCATAGCCTGTATTACATAGGCCATTGTCTCATGAATTCCCTGCTTTTTTCCTTGTCTCCTTCCTTGCTCTAATCCCTGCTCTAACCCCTGTTCTAACCCCTGTTCCAGCCCCTTCTGTTCACTCTCTTTTATCATCTCTTCCAACGCCGTACACATGTCTATCCCCTCCTCTTTCTTCTCTGCCAGTTTGGCAATCCGCCGGGAATTCACAAAGGCTCCCAGCACTTCGATCTCTTCCGCATCCATGGGCTCCAGATCCCGGATCTGCTTTCTGCGCAGATGATAGGCTGCCTTTAGGATCTTCCGAACCTCCGGATCTTTAAATTCTGAGCCGTCGCTTTCATTTATGGAAAACACGAAGATCCTGTAATCGTTAAAACAGTGTCTCAGTTCCTGTGGGACCTCCACGATGTCAGTCAACCTCTCTGGACCCCTCCAGGGTTCCTCTCCATAATAAATCACAATGGTGACCTGGGCCAGGAGCCTGTCTGTCTTCTTAAACCCGCAGAGATACTCTGCCGAATCCTTCACATCCCTCTCCCGCTTATGTCTCCTGGCAATTCTCCGCCTCTGGACTTCATACCCCAATGCGTCATAGAGCAGGATCCTTTCAGGCATAGTATACTCTTCCCGCATCTGGTTCTCAATCCCCAGCACCGCCAGGGAGTGGCCCTTCCATGTTTTAAAGACATCCCGGAACTTTTCTATGGAAGCTTCCCCCTTTGCCTTTTTCTGAATGGATAAGGCTAAATCTGTCCCTGCTTCCGCAAGCGTCTCCGGCAGGATCACAGGATCTCCGCCGAACAAAACCGTGTTAAACAAATCTGCAAAATGCGAACTCTCTCCCCAAAATTCCTTGAGCTTCGCATCCGAGTTCATGAACCTCTCCTTTCTTTTTGTAAAAGTCGCTTTTCTATATATAATAAAATGCGTTTTACATATGTTATATTATAATTCATTCACTCTGCATTTGCAATAGATTAGAACGAAGTTTCAAATAGAAAAGGCAGAAGATGCCGCCGCATAAAACAATCAAATGTTTTCATGCAGCAGTCTCTCCTGCCGTAAAAATTCCGTTTTCTAAAAAATTCCGTCCATCTCCTGGCCCGGTGTTCCCAGTCTTCTGAACCTGTCATACCGCTCTTCTTTGATCTGGTCTCCTGTTTTGTCCTGGTATCTTCTCAGAAAATCCAGGATCTCGTCACGGAGCTTTCCAGATAAAGCCTGCATGTAATCTTTATCTGCCGGAAAAGATTCCGGTATGATCTTCTCAATCACGCCCAAATCCTTCAGATCCTGGGCCGTGATCTTCATAGCCTCCGCCGCTTCTGCCACACGGGTTCCGTCCTTCCAGAGGATGGCCGCAAACCCCTCGGGAGACAGGACGGAATACACCGCATTCTCCATCATCCACACTTCATTTCCCATAGCCAGGGCTAACGCTCCGCCAGAGCCGCCCTCACCGACTACAATAGACAGGACAGGAACCTGGACACCGGAGAGTTCAAACAAATTCTGGGCAATGGCTTCTCCTTGCCCCCGCTCTTCTGCTTCTACGCCGCAGAAAGCGCCCGGTGTGTCCACAAAGAGTATCACTGGGCGGTGAAATTTATCCGCCTGCCGAATCAGCCGCAGGGCTTTCCGGTAGCCTTCCGGATTCATCATGCCAAAATTCCTGTGCTGATTCTCTTTCAGGCTTCTTCCCTTCTGCTGCCCGATCACCGTCACATACCGCTTTCCTATAGAAGCGATTCCGCCGATCACGGCCCGGTCATCTCCGTATACCCGGTCTCCCCTCAGTTCCATGAAACTGTCAAAAATGCTGCTGATATAGTCCATGGCATGGGGCCTGTTTTTTCCTCTAGCGAGCTGCACTCTCTCCCACGCTGTAACACCTTGTTTAACGATCATATTTACCTCCCGCCTGTCTGTAGTACCCTGGCATAGAGCTCTGAATCAAAGTAGCCAAGGTTCTTCTAAGCTGGCTGCGCTTTACGATCCGGTCCACAAAACCGTGTCTGCACAGGAATTCCGCCGTCTGAAAGCCATCTGGAAGCTTCTGCCCGATGGTCTGCCGGATCACCCGGGACCCCGCAAAGCCAATGAGAGCTCCCGGCTCCGCCAGGATTACATCCCCAAGCATGGCAAAGCTTGCGGTAACACCTCCTGTGGTGGGATCGGTCAGTACAGGAATGTATAAAAGTCCCGCCTCATCGTGGCGTTTTATAGCCTGGGCCGTCTTAGCCATCTGCATCAGGGAGAGAATTCCTTCCTGCATCCTGGCGCCTCCGGAACAGCAGAAAAGCACAATCGGAAGATGTTCTCTGGTGGCCCTCTCGATCATCCTGGTGATTTTCTCCCCTACCGCAGTTCCCATGCTGCCCATGAGAAACCCGGAAGCCATGACTCCCAGAGCCGTCTTCATGCCATGGATGGTTGCGCATCCTGTGACCACGGCCTCCTTCAGCCCCGTCTTTTCCCGGACGCTGTCCATCTTCTCATCATACTCCGGGAAATCCAGAGGATTTCCTCCTGTGAGATCCGCATCCCACTCCCGGAAGGAATCCCGGTCCGCCACCATACGGATTCTCTTCTCTGGATCAATCCTGAAATGAGCGTCGCATTTAGGACAGCAATATTTGTTGTCCATGACATCTTCCTCATATACGATTTTGCCGCAGGCATCACAGATGCGGAATAATCCATCCGGCACCTTCTTAGGCTTGATTTTATACGCCTGGCTGTCCTCCACGGTTCGTTTAAACTGTTCTCTCAGCATCCTGCTCCTCTTCCTCCGTCCGGCCCTGCATCAGCTTGCGGTTCACCGTCTCCGCATCGCCCTTTTCAAAGGCCTCTTCCTGAAGAATCCAGTACTGAAGCTCCAGATTTGTACGGATTCCTTCTATAATCAGTTCACCCAGGACGCTTCTCATCTTCTGGATCGCTTCCCTGCGATCCCGCCCCTGGACGATAACTTTGCCAATCATTGAATCATAATAGGGAGGGATCTGACATCCCTGGTAGAGACAGGAATCAATCCTGACCCCGTTTCCTCCCGGCACATAGAGCTGCACCACCCGTCCTGCACTGGGAATAAAGCCCCTGCTTGGATCCTCCGCACTGATCCTGCACTCAATGGCGTGTCCCCGGAAGGAGATATCCCTCTGGTCAAGAGAAAGCTTTTCCCCAGCGGAAATGCGGATCATCTCCTTCACCAGATCCACTCCCGTCACCATCTCGGTCACCGGATGCTCCACCTGGATCCTGGTATTCATCTCCATAAAGTAAAAGTTCTTGTTCTCATCCAGCAAAAACTCAATGGTGCCGGCGCTGTAGTAATGGGCGGCTTTTGCCGCCTGCACAGCAGTTTCACCCATGCGCCTCCGCAGTTCCTCATCCAGAAAAGGAGCCGGCGTCTCTTCGATAAGTTTTTGATGTCTTCTCTGAATAGAGCAGTCACGCTCTCCTAAATGTATGGTATTCCCGTATCTGTCCGCCAGGATCTGTACCTCCACGTGTCTGGCATGGCGCACATACCGCTCCAGATACATTCTCCCATCGCCGAAGGCCTTCTCTGTCTCCTGCTGGGCTGCGGAAAACTGCTCGGCAAATTCCTCCGGGCTCTCCACCACCCGCATTCCTTTTCCTCCGCCTCCGGCAGACGCCTTAATCATAATCGGATATCCGATGCGGTCCGCCAGCTTCATGGCCTCCTCTGCCGACTGCACCGTTCCCTCCATGCCAGGGATCACTGGAATCCCGGCCTCATCCATAATCTTTCTGGCAGATGCCTTATCACCCATAGCTTCCATGCTTTCGGGTGAAGGCCCTATAAAATCAATCCCGCACTTTTCGCACATCCGTGCAAAAGCTGCGTTCTCAGACAAAAAACCGTATCCGGGATGAATCGCCTCCGCACCGGAAGCAATGGCTGCGCTGAGAACTCTCTCCCCGTTCAGATAGCTGTCTGCCGCCTGCCCGTCGCCAATGCAGATACACGTATCCGCAAGCTGGGCGTGGAGAGCCTCCTTGTCTGCCAGGGAGCAGATCCCTACTGTGGCAATTCCCATCTCCCGGCAGGCCCTGATGATACGGACCGCAATCTCTCCCCGGTTTGCAACTAAAATTTTCCGATACATATTTTCCTCCCGTCTACTGAATCATAAAAGTCAGTTCCGCTTCCGTGCAGATTTCTCCATTACAGTAAGCCACTGCCTTTCCGATCCCTACCGGTCCCTTAAGCTTAATCAGCTCCGTCTCCAGCCGCAGCATATCCCCCGGAACCACTTTCCGGCGGAACCTTGCCTGACGGATACCTCCGAAAAGGGCAATCTTCCCTTTATATTCTTCCTGTGAGAGCAGAGCTACCGCTCCAACCTGAGCCAGGGCTTCACAGATCAGCACGCCCGGCATCACAGGCTCCTGAGGAAAATGTCCCTGGAAAAAAGGCTCATTGTAGGATACTGCCTTGCACCCTACAGCCCGCTTTCCGGGCTCCAATTCATCGATTCGGTCTACCAGGAGAAACGGCGCCCGGTGGGGCAGAATTTCCATAATCTGTTTCGTGTTCAGCATACGTACCTCCTACTGTCTGATGCGGATCAGGGGCTGCTCATACTCTACAAGCTGCTCATTCTGAACCAGAATCTCTTCCACCACGCCGCTGTACTCAGACCGGATTTCATTCATCAGCTTCATTGCCTCCACAATCCCGATGACCTGGCCCTTCTTCACCGTGTCTCCCACGCTGATAAAAGGATCATCGTCCTGGGAGGGCGCCGCATAAAAGGTTCCCACCATAGGACAGAGTACCTCTTTGAGATTCTCTTCCTTCTCCTCACAAATCTCTTTTTCAGCAATTTCCGTCTGTTTTTCCTGGCTGCGGGCTTTCTTCCAAGAAGGGGCTTTCTTTCCCTTCAGCCGGATCTCTGTCTCCTGATCCCGATATACAAAACCTGAAAGTCCGGTCTGCTCCATTTTTTCCATTAAGGTCAGGATCTCTTCCAAGCCAAACTGCATCTCATCACTCCTATTCTGCGTATTTCTTTACCAGCAGGCTCCCATTGTGTCCGCCAAATCCCAGAGAGTTCGTGATCGCCGCCGTTACCTTCCGGCTCACTGCTTCCTTCGTATAATTCAGATCCATCTCTTCCTCCGCCTCTTCAAACCCTGCGGTGGCATGGATGAAATCCTCCATCACAGTTTTTACGCAGGCAATAAACTCAACGGCCCCTGCGGCTCCCAGCATATGGCCAGTCATAGATTTGGTGGAGTTTACGTTCATCTGGTATGCGTCCTCGCCAAAAGCCTTCTTAATCGCTCTTGTCTCAAATAAATCATTGTGATGGGTTCCGGTACCATGGGCGTTCACATACTGAATGTCCTTTCCCGTAAGCCCTGCTTCCTGCGCCGCCAGCAGCATGGCCCTGGCCGCCCCGCTTCCATCCTCCTTGGGAGAGGTAATATGGTATGCGTCGCAGGTAGATCCAAAGCCGCCTACCTCCGCAAGGATTTGCGCACCTCTGGCCTTGGCGTGTTCCAGGGACTCCAAAACCACCACGCCTGCACCTTCTCCCATGACAAACCCGCTCCGGTTCTTGTCAAAAGGCATAGACGCATGGGCCGGATCCTGGGAGGTGCTGACAGCGGTCAGTGCATGGAATCCTCCGATTCCTGTGGGGCAGATGGCTGCCTCCGTCCCTCCTGCTATCATAACATCTGCATCCCCCCATTGTATAGCCCTAAATGCTTCTCCAATGGAATGTGTGCCTGTAGCACAGGCCGTCACCACATTGACACAGGTGCCCTCCAGTCCAAAACTGATGGCCACGTTTCCCGCAGCCATATTGGTAATCATCATAGGCACGAAAAGAGGGGGCATTTTTTTAAAGCCCTTGGTGTACCGTTTTTCCAGGGCCTGCTCCATAATCTGCAGGCTTCCGATGCCGCATCCCACAGAGACGCCGATTCTGGTCCGGTCCTCTTTCTCCAGATCCAGTCCCGCATTTCCGATCGCCTCATAAGCCGCAGCCACGGCATACTGGCTGAACAGCTCCATTCTCCTGGCCGCTTTGGGATCCATGTAATTTTTCGGATTAAAATCCTTTACCTCTGCCGCAAGCTTTACTTTATCTTCACTGGCATCATAGTGGGTAATCTCTCCGATTCCCACCCTTTTCGCCTTCAGACTCTGCCAGAATTCTTCCACTGTATTTCCGATGGGTGAGATGACCCCCATCCCCGTCACTACTACTCTCTTTTTCAAATTCCCATACCTCCGTCTACCAGCAGCGTCTGTCCTGTGATGTAGGATGCCTGGTCAGAGGCCAGAAAGACCGCTGCCTGGGCGATATCCTCCGGTTTCCCCATTCTTCCCAGGGGCACCTGGCTTAAAACGCTTTCTTTTACTTTATCCGGCAATACCGCCGTCATATCAGATTCTATATAGCCCGGGGCAATGGCATTCACCGTAATTCCCCTGGGCGCAAGCTCCCTGGCAAGGGATTTCGTCATGCCGATGATTCCGGCCTTAGCCGCACAGTAGTTGATCTGTCCTGGGTTTCCCTTGACACCCGATATGGACGAGATACTGACAATCCGGCCGTACCGTCTTTTCATCATGCCTTTTGCCGCAAGCTTCATACAGTAAAAAGCACCCTTCAGGTTTACATCCAGAACCTTTTCAAAATCTTCGCCGCTCATGCGCACCGCCAGGCCGTCTCTGGTGATCCCTGCATTATTTACCAAAATATCCACAGGTCCCAAAGCTTCCTCCGCCTGGGCAAACATGCGGACACAGTCCGCTTCCTCAGACACATCTGCCTGAATCGCCACTGCCTTTCTCCCCATCTCGATAATCTGCCGTACGGTTTCCTCTGCCTGCTCCTTGGATCCGCTGTAATTTACCGCCACATCTGCCCCGCACTCTGCCAGTGCCAGTGCGATTGCACGGCCGATCCCCCGGCCGGCTCCCGTTACGAGAGCTGTCTTATTTTCTAACATTTCATCCTCCACTGCCGTGTCATCCACGGACTTGCTTTTTTCCGGCTGCCAGCCGGCCTTGTACAGCTTCTGCCTTCCGGCTTACACTCAGCCCGCCGCCTGCTCTACAGGATCCATTCCTGCGGCTTTCTTCAATGTCTCCAGATCTTCTACGGTCTCCACATGGTAGACACGTACATGGCGGTCTATTTTCTTTACAAATTTACTTAAGGTCGTTCCCGGCCCAATCTCCACAAAGGTATCGGTTCCCTCTTCAATCATGCGCTCAATGCTCTGCTGCCACTTTACAGGAGAGTAAACCTGTCTGGCCAGAAGGCTGCGAAGCTCCTCCGGCTTCTCTACCTCTCTGGCAGTGACATTAGATACAAAGGGAATCTCCGGAGCCGCAAGGCCGATCTTTCCAAGCTCCGCCTTCAGCTTTTCCCCGGCTCCCTTCAGCATGGGAGAGTGGAAAGGCCCGCTGACCTTCAGCGGCACCACCCGGGCAGCTCCTGCGTCCAGCAGCTCTTTCCCCGCCTGCTCCACAGCTTCCTTCTCACCAGAGATCACCTGCTGGCCCGGGCAATTATAATTGGCCACTCCCACAACTCCCGGAATAGATTCACAAATCTCCTCCACGGGAACGGGCTTCCTGGTAATGACCGCGGACATACCGCCTTCTCCTGCGGGAACCTCTTCTTCCATGTAGATTCCCCTCTGGCATACTAATTTTACCGCATCCTCAAAATCAATACTGCCTGCCGCTGTCAAGGCGCAGTACTCTCCCAGGCTCAGCCCCGCCGTAATATCGGCAGTAATCCCCTGGGCTTCCACAGCCTTTAAAATCGCACAGGTGGCTGTCAAAAGAGCCGGCTGGGTGTATTTCGTCTCATTCAGCTCCTCACAGTCCTCAAAGCAGATCTTTTCCATAGAAAATCCCGCCGCCTCAGAAGCCATTTTAAATACTTCCCGGCTCTCGGGAAACGCATCATAAAATTCCTTTGCCATTCCAGTATACTGTGTCCCCTGTCCAGGAAACACGAAAGCAGTCTTGCCCATCTATTCTTCCTCCACTGCCGCAGTTTTCTGCGGCATTTATTTTCTTTTTTAAAGTAAACCGCAGACAACGGCGCAGGCCTCGTTTTCGTTTGCTGTCTCTCCTCCTGCCTGCGCCATATCCCTGTCTACATTTTCCTATCTTTGAAGAAGCGCATCCGCTTCCTGCATAATCTCCTGAATCATCTCCTGGCAGGTCTGCTCCTTTGTCACCATGCCGGCGATCTGTCCTGCCATCATAGAGCCGTTCACCACGTCTCCTTCCACCACTGCTTTGCGCAGGGAACCGATAGTGAGTGACTCCAGCTCTTCAAAGCTGCTGCCGTCCTTCTCCATCTGCTGGTAGGTACGGGTCATGCGGTTCCTGAGGGTACGCACCGGATGTCCTGTAGTCCGCCCCGTAACGGCTGAATCAATATCCTTGGCTTTCAATACCTGCTGCTTATAATTCTCATGGATCACACACTCCTTAGCAACCAGGAAGCGTGTCCCCATCTGTACTCCCTTTGCCCCCAGCATCATAGCTGCGGCAAAGCCTCTTCCGTCGCCGATCCCTCCGGCTGCAATCACCGGAACCTTCACGGCGTCCACGATCTGGGGCACCAGCACCATGGTAGTATTTTCCCCGATGTGTCCGCCGGACTCGCATCCCTCCGCAATCACGGCATCTGCGCCGGCTCGCTCCATTCTCTTGGCCAGGGCCACGGAAGCCACCACGGGAATTACCTTAATGCCCGCATTTTTCCAGGCCTCCAGATAAGGACCCGGATTTCCGGCCCCGGTGGTAACCACCGGTACCTTCTCTTCCACTACCAGCTGAGCCACCTCTTGGGCATAGGGGCTTAAAAGCATAATATTTACTCCAAAGGGCTTATCCGTCCGTTCTCTCGTTTTGCGGATCTCTTCTCTCACTACTTCACAGGGCGCGTTGGCTGCCGCTATGATTCCCAGCCCTCCGGCATTTGACACGGCAGAAGCAAGGGAATGCTCCGCCACCCAGGCCATGCCTCCCTGGATAATGGGGTATTCAATTCCCAGCAGGCTGCAGATCTCTGTTTTCATTATTCTTCAATCCCCTTTTTCTTCAGATACTCTACCACTGCGTTTACGGTTGTAAGCTGCTCCAGGTCCTCATTGGGGATCTCCACATTGTACTCTTCCTCAAGAGCCATCACCAGCTCGAACAGATCCAGGGAATCTGCGCTCAGATCCGCTTTGAAATCTGTCTCCGGCTTAATTTCTGCTTCCTCTACGTGTAACTGCTCTGCAACGATTGATATTAATTTTTCCAACATTTTCTTTTCTCCTCATTTTTTCTATATTATAAAAGCTGCTCTCAGGGCTAGGCTGCCCTGCCCGGTTCATGCCGCTTAATGGCAAAGGCTACGATCCCGGCGATTGCCAGGGAGCCCGCAGCGGCGATGCTGGTCACTACGGCAATTCTTTTTCTGATGGTCCATTTTGTGGGTTCCTGGGAAGTCATCTGTAAAAATCCAGGATCATTTTCCGGAATCTCTTCTTCTACCAGAGCCGGGTCAATCAGGCTGAAAATATCAATCAGCCGGTATGGGCTAAAAAGGCTCATTTCGCCACCTCCTTTTCATACTTCTTTTTCAGTTTCCTTCTGAGTCTTGAAAGCTTGCTGTCCACTGCATTTTCTGACATCTTCATGGCCTCTGCAATCTGCCTGGTACTCTGGAGGTAATAAAAACGCCGAATCACCATTTCCTTATCCTTCTTTTTTAATTCCTTCAGGATATTGGAAAGGGCCTGGACCTCTTCCTGGAAAATCATTTTCTGCTCCAGGTTCTGGGTGTAGTCTATGTACTCAGACTGGATAGTGTCTGACTCGTCAAAGCCTTCTAATTCTTCCAGCCGCTTCAGCTTTCTCAGATAATTGAGCGCTGTGTTCCGGGTAATGGCCTTGAGATACGTTTTAAACAGCGCTTTCTCATAGTCATACGCAGAACCATGGGTCCAGAGCTTCAGATACACATCGTTCATGCATTCCTTCACAGACTCTTCCCGTCCGCCCAGAATGGTGACGGAAATATATCGGATCAGCTTCTCATACCTTTCAACGATCAGGGCAATGGCCTTCTCATCTCTAACTTCCAGAAGTTCAATAATATCACCGTCCGGCATCCCTACCTCCTCTCCGCAGACCGCCTCCCGGGTACCGCCCGTTTTCCCGCCTGCAAAATGGCTTTCACATACCTATACACGCAAAATCCAAAAACCTTGCAAAAATTTTTAAAAAAATTTTGGGCGGGAACCTCCCCGCCCATGTTTTACCGCCAATATAAAGTAAACACGTAAAAATTTTCATCCGTCTGATACCTGTAATTCCAGGTGCTGACTCCGTTCTGGGACATGAGATACTGGCCTGCGTCATTGAGCATCCCATCCTCCAGAATCTCATATACCGCCGTGTCATACGCCTCCCGGCTTCCGAATTTCATTACGATACTGCTGTCCCCATTCCATACGGATTCCATCAGCCGGTTGTAAATGGTGTCGTAATCGAAGGTCTCATAATACATTCCGTTGAGCATATAGTAATTGTAATCATTCGAAGTACATTCAGGCAGAGGCACCGTCCCGTCCGGCTCATGGGTCTTAAAAAGATCCTCCTGGGTACAGCACAGGTAATTATAATTCATAACCGTGCTTTCCTGTCCCTCCATCTGGTTGGCAAAAACAGGATCCCCCCAGGTGACATCCACATAATAATAAGAATCATCTATGCGCACCAAATTCCATCCGTGATCCCCTCCGTCCCGGATCGTTCCGGTAATATAGGTACAGAAAATCCCCATCCTGTTCAGCAGATACTGAAAGGCCTTTGAATACCCTGCGCACACAGAGGACTGATACAGAAGAACACTCTGAATATTCTGGGTGTCCTGCCCGTTCTCATCATAGTCTGTAGTATTTATAATAAACTCATACACATATTTGATCTTATCATATGCAGAAGCGTCCTGAGAAACGCCTGCCAGACATGCATCAGCCGCCGCCTCGATCTGCGCCCTCATGGACTCCCGTTCTTCCAACGGCACAGTGGTTTCAAATTCATAGGAAACCACATTTCCCGTCAGCCCCGACTGCTGAACCTGAACGCTTTTGCCGATCCAAAAGATCTCAGGATGGTCTGCCAAAATCCCATAATATACCTTCCAGAAGTCATCCGTCGTGATGCCGGAATAGATCTCTGCGGAGTCCTCATTCCTCATAATTCTCACATACAGCTCCCGGTATGCCTCTCGTAAATCCTCCGGAAGATTTTCATAATAATACTCTTCTGTAAGCGTCTCGATGCCTGCCTCGGCGGCAGCCTGCTCCCAGCTTTCCACACCATTTCCGGAAAGCTGGTACTGCACTCTGCCTATGGTTCCGCAGCCTCCCGCCAGCATACTTGCCGCAACAGCGCAAAGCCACAAAGCCATCCTCCGTCTCCATCTGGTTTTTTTCCAAAAAATCCTCATATTTTCTCCCCTAATGCTGTTAACCCCCGTCCGGCGGCTGTCCTGCCTATTCCCGATCCCATTTATCACAGAGATCATGAATCTCCCTGGCAAACTTGGTGAGATCCTGGTTCGCTCCCCCTTCGTTCTTCCGGATGACGCCAACCAGCCTCTGCCCAGCGGCCACCAGTCTGGCAAAGACTTTAGATACCTTGGCCGCCGGAGCGGTTTCTTTCTGAATCCGCTGTGGCTCCGCCACATGGACAAACATGCCCTTGGCCAGGTCAAACTCCGTCCCCGAGTAAGGGGCGCTGGCATTCAATCCCAGCTCGTCCTGCAGCCTGCCGGCAAAGACATCACACACCGTGTCCTCTCCGTGTACCACAAACACTCGGGAGGGCTTTTTCTCAAAGCTGTTGATCCAGCGGATCAGCCCCTGATTGTCCGCATGGCCGCTGATTCCCGGAAGCCTGCAGATCTCCGCCTTCACATCAATCTCCTCGCCAAAAAGCTTAACTTCTTTGGCTCCCTCCAGCAAAGCTCTTCCCAGAGTCCCCACAGCCTGATACCCTACAAACAGAACCGTACATTCTCTCCTCCAAAGATTATGCTTCAGATGGTGCCGGATCCGGCCCGCCTCGCACATACCGCTGGCAGAGATGATCACCTTAGGCTTTACGTCCTCATTGATAGACCTGGAATCATTGGTGGTTACAGAGGTTCTCAGCCCCGTAAATCCAATGGGATTCACTCCCTTCTGCAGAAGCTCCATGGCCTCCTGGTCAAAATCACTCCACATATGCTCACGGAAAATATTCGTGGCTTCAATGGCCAAAGGGCTGTCCACCCACACTTCAAAATTGTCGTGCCCGGTCACCAGATTCTCTTCCTTAATCCTCCGTATAAAATACAGCATCTCCTGGGTCCGTCCTACGGCAAAAGAGGGAATCACCACATTTCCTCCCCTGTCAAAGGTTCTCTGAAGCACCTGGGCCAGGGCCACGGCATAATCCGCCGGTTTCTCATGGCTTCTGTCCCCATAGGTACACTCCATCACCACATAATCCGCCTCTGTCAGATACTGGGGATCCCGGATCAACGGCTGGTTGGTGTTCCCGATATCCCCGGAGAACACAACCTTCTTCTCAATCCCCTCTTCCCGGATCCAGACCTCAATGGAAGAAGATCCCAGAAGATGTCCCGCATCTGTAAAGCGGACCCTTACGCCCTCTGCCACGATAATCTCTTTATCATAAGAACAGCGGACAAGACAGGAAAGGGCCCCCTCTGCGTCCTCCATGTCATAAAGGGGCAAAACCTCTTCCTTTCCTGCTCTCTTGCCTTTTCTGTTTTTCCACTCAGCTTCAAAGATCTGAATGTGGGCGCTGTCCCGAAGCATAATCTCACACAGATCCGCTGTGGCGGAGGTGGCAAAAATCTGTCCCCTGAACCCCTCTTTATACAGAAGGGGAAGCTTCCCTGAGTGATCCATATGGGCGTGGGTCAGCAGCACCATATCAATTTTATCCGCTTTTACAGGAATATCCGCATTCTCATATACATCCGGCCCCTGTTCCATACCGCAGTCCACCAAAATCCTTCGATGGCAGGCCTCCAGCATAAAACAGCTTCCGGTCACCTCATGTGTGGCGCCAAGAAACGTCAGCTTCATCCTTGTTCCTCCTCTCACCCGGGGCTGTCGCGGCAGCCCTATTCTTAACCCTAGCCCTTCAAGCCTCAGGAGCTGTCCAAGCCAGACAATCCTTCCCTATTATTTTATGTGTTCTAAAGAATATCATACCATACTTCCCCGAGTCCTGGCTATTTGTTTTTCATTCCAGCCCTGGTTTACGTCTCTGATGCGGGTGACGTGCGCCTCTATGGATGGATAGAAGAAAAAGGCAGAGAATTTTCATCCCCGCCTTTCTGAAGCATTTAAGAGCCGCCTTCCTACTTTGCGTACTTAAAAAATCCAGCACACCGGATGCCCTGTTCCTCTCCCACAGAAACGGGAATTTGATAAAAATTCCCAAGAGCAATCCTGGCGGCCACTTTCTGGTCCATTACCTGTTCCATTCCTATAAAATACCGTTTATTGTTTACATTTTCCGTTTCCAAGAGATCATCTGTCCAGTCTTTTTCCCTTCCAAGACCAGGCAGGAGGAAGAACCGGATTTCCCGCATAAAGTCTCCCAAATCCCTGTTTATTTCGGTGAAATACTTTTCAGCCTTTATATTGCCCAGCAGTAGGCTTCCTGCAAGATAGCAGTCCCCGTCTTTGCGCTTCTGGTACCTACACACATCGTAATCTTCATACAGTGTCCGTCCCACGGCCCAGGCATATCCGTCTGTCTGTGCCGCCTCTTCCTCCCACTGCTTTCGATCCAGGCCGTGTACGCACATGACACAGTCCTCATAAACTTTCCCTGGCTGTGCGTCCTTTGGCCCGTGGGCCATTACCAAACTTCCCTCTTGGTAGGATTTGATAAAGAATTTCCATCCTGCCCGCTCCAGCCAAAGCCCGCCGGACTCCGCCCCGCTTTGATCAGAAACTTTATCTCCTGATAAACACACAACCTGCTCCGGCTGATTCCCCGGAGAAAGTCTTTCAGCCATCTCCTTGCATGGTACAATCAGCATCTTTATTTTTGCTCTCTTCATCAGCCTGTCCAAAGCCGCTTTTACCGTCTGAGAATCATCTCCCGCCACCACCAGATCCACTGTTTCTGGGTACAAAAAAAGAGCATTCTCCGCATTCTTGTGATCTTCCGCCTGTTTCGTTCCGCTCAGATAGACAAAAATAAAACGCTCCTGTGTCGCCGTGTCTTCCAGTTCTCCTGCATGTATAAAGCATCCCTTATCTCCATGATACAGAAACCGAAAATATTTAGTTTTCATAGAAATCTCCCTTATTAATTCTGGCGCCGCCATACCGGGGAGGCCCTAACTCCCCAGTATGGATTTTCACGTTCTGATCCATCGGCGCCATGTTCCGAAGAATAAGATAAAACAGTATGCAAAGTCCGTTTCCGGTATTATCTTATTCTAATCGCCAGTTCCCTTCACCCTGCGGTTTCGCAGGGGCTTATCCTTATTTAGTTGTAAAAATTTTTATGGTATGTCAGTTAACCCACATACCGTTAGAATAGCTGGAGCATGATTCTCCTGTACTTCCTTTAATGGCAGCATGGGTACCTTTTACCCGGTAATAATATCCTCCGGCAACCGTA
>DVGR01000184.1 GCA_018712605.1 Candidatus Choladousia intestinigallinarum | reverse complement strand
CCGTTATGAGAGGCTGGAACTGGAACTACTTAGAGGCTGGAACACGGAAGATGCAAAGGGCGGGGAGAATAAACAATCGAAGGTGTTCCTTGGACAGGCGGAGGCTTTTTTTGCGGAGCTGGAGGATCGTTTGATGAATTTTAAAAACGTGGAGTTCCGTGGGTTCGTTCTGCCGGAGGAAAAAATTATAAAGCTGTTTTATTTTAAATTCCAGGAAATTCCCATTCTCTCCAGGATGGAAGAGGTCATAGAGTATTTTACGGATCAGTATGAGACCCTTCGCCAGAGGACTCTTTCCGATGAGGATCGGGAGGTAGTACGCAGGAAGTTTATGGCTCTGTACGCCACCAGAGATCTGTATGAGATTTATAACTGGTTCCTGGAAGAGTGGGGATATGAAAAGCTGCCGGAGGTGCCTTATGAAAAGCGTTATCTTGAGTATGAGGATGTATATCCCCTGCTTTATCTGAAGTATCGCCTTCAGGGCAGAAAGAAGGGACGGCCCGTAAAGCACCTGGTCATAGATGAGATGCAGGATTACACATATCTTCAATACGTGATTCTCAGTCAAATTTTTCCCTGCAGCATGACGATTTTGGGGGACAGGGCTCAGACCATGGAAGAGGAAAGCCGGGATGTGCTGAGGTTTCTTCCGCAGATTTTCGGAAAAGAGACTAGGAAGATCGAGATGAAAAAAAGCTACCGCAATACGGCGGAGATTGCAGAGTATGCATCACGGCTTACAGGAGCTGCGGATGTAGAATTTTTTGAACGCCATGGGAAGCCAGTGGAGGAAAAGGGGTTTGCCCGGATTTCCCAGGCTGTGGAAGAGGCGGTTCAGCATCTTCTTCCCAGAGAAAAGGATTATGAAACGGCGGCCATCCTTGCTATGACAGAGGAAGAGGCCGAGGAAGCCTATAAATGTCTGCAGGCTATGGGAATCCCTGCTTCGTACGTTCACAAAGACAGCTCGTCTTTTAAGCGCGGAATCACGGTAACTACCTTCTATCTGGCAAAAGGGCTGGAGTTTGACCAGGTGGTGGCCCTATGCAGAATGAAAAAGACGCCGCTGCTTCGTCAGGCAGAGTATATTTGCGCCACACGGGCGCTGCATGAGCTGTACATGTATACTTTGGCAGACGAAGCAGGTTGACTGCGGGGGAATTTTTGTAGAAAATTGCAAGTGATACGACAAAAAGTAAATTATAATTGACATATTATAGAATGCGTGGTATTCTCCTTTTAGCGTGCAGACGCACAGCAACTCCTTGATAGTCACGGATGTCTGAATTGTTGCAAGAAATTGGAGGAAAGTAAGAAAATGGGACTTGTTGTATCAGGTTTGACGAAGCGTTATGGAGAAAAGACAGTGGTGGATCATTTGAGCTTTGAAATGAGCCATCCCGGCGTATATGCGCTTCTGGGAACGAACGGAGCAGGGAAGACCACGACTCTGCGAATGATGCTGGGAATGCTGGCAAAGGATGAAGGGGAGGTGCTTTGGAATGGAAAGCCTTTCTCGATAGACCGGTGCAAAGTAGGATACCTTGCGGAAGAGAGAGGGCTTTATCCCAAGTACAGTCTGATGGATCAGCTTCTTTACTTTGCGGCTCTGCGGGGCGTGTCCAGGCAGGATGCCAGGCGCAGAATTAAAACTCTGGCAGAAAAGCTGGAAGTCGAAGAGTATTTATATCCAGAGCAGAGGGCAGAAGAGGGCAAAGCCTCCAGAAGCGGGAAGAAAGGCAAGGCTAAACCAAAGCTGGCAGACCAGCTTTCTAAGGGAAATCAGCAGAAAATTCAGCTTATGGCAGCACTTCTTTCGGATCCTGATCTTTTGATTCTGGATGAACCGCTTTCGGGGCTGGATCCCGTGAATACAGATTTATTTAAGGGAATTATCCGGGAAGAAATTCAAAAGGGCAAGTATCTAATTATGTCCAGCCACCAGATGGCTACCGTGGAGGAGTTTTGTACCGACCTTACCATACTCCACCACTCCAAGCCGGTGCTTCAGGGGAATCTCAATGTAATTAAAAAAATCTACGGACGGGTAAATCTGAAGCTGAAGACGGAGCAGGATATTGACGCATATCTGGAAAAAGCCAGGGTTATGGTTCTTTCAGAAAAAGAGTTTGAGTATCAGATCAAAGTGACGGGAGAAGAGCAGGCCAACCAACTTCTTCAAATGCTGGTGTCTGACAGAATTCCCGTGATCGCATTTGAACTCCGTGAACCGTCTCTTCATGAGATCTTTGTAGAGAAGGTGGGGAATGATCATGAGTGAGAAAAAGAGCAAAATAGAAGGGACAGGCAAGGTTTACCGCTTTACCCTTTCCCAGATGCTGAAGAACTCCACCAATAGATGGACGCTGCTTATCCTTCTTCTATTTGCACTGGCGTCAGTGCCGGTGATGAGTCTTATGGGACAGGGAAATATGTCCGCCGGAGGCGCTGAAGCTTTTTACGTAGAGGTAAAGAGCATGGCAGCCTATGAGAATCCCGAGCTTTTAAGCAGCGACGCTAAATATCTTCTCCAGTATGGATACTCCATCCTGGTATTGATGCTGATCACCATCTCGTCTTCTTATATTATACGGAGCGTGGTGGAGGAAAAGGCGTCCAGACTGGTAGAATTTCTGATGGTAAGCGTGAAGCCTCTGGCATTGATTCTGGGGAAGATTCTGGCTATGATGACTTTTATCCTGGTGATGGTTGCGGTGATGCTGGGAGGAGTTTTTGTCTCCGGCGTCATAACGGGACTGTTTATGGATATGGGCGCTGTCATGGCTCTTCTGGAACAGACGGGACTTACCTCCCTGCGGGTGGGGCCTGGGACAGTTTTAATCACTTTGGTTTCTCTGCTGCTTGGATACTTTACCTTTTCCATTCTGGCAGGACTTTCAGGAGCGGCCTGCTCCAATATGGAAGAGGTGGAAGGAGCTTCCACCACGGTGGTGATTTTGGCATTGGCGGGCTATTTGGTTCCGACGATTTTTGCCTCTACCGTATCGGGCACAGGCTCGGTGCTTCTGGCTCTGTGTCCTATTGTATCGGTGTTCAGCGCTCCCGTGCAGTTTGTGTCAGAATCTGTGGGATTCCCGGTGTTGCTGGCGTCCTGGGGGATTCAGATCGTGGTGATCGCCATCTTGGCAGTTTTTATGGCCAGGGTTTACGGAGGGCTTATCATGTATCGGGGCAGTAAGGTCAGACTGACGGATCTGCTGAAGAAAGGGGGATTTTGAGATGAGAAAGAGATGGAGTGATTTCTGCAGCGTCTTTCGTTTTACCTTTGTTCAGCATATTCGCAGGAAAGGGTACCGGGGCGGAACCCTGGGCGGGGTGATTCTCTGCTTCCTCCTGCCGGTGGTGATTATGGCTGCTTTGGAGTATCTGGGAGATAATACGCAGGAAGTCTCCTACGCCTCGGCAAACCTTCAGGTATACGTGGTAAATCACAGTGGAGCAGATTTAGATTTGGATGCCCTGGCTGGCAAAGGCGGGGAATACTTCGATTCTTTGACCTTTTTGGAGCAGGGGGAGGATATTGAAGAGACGTATAAAAAAGCAGAGGAGTCTGCGGACGCCCTGGTTATGACTGTAGACCAGGAAGACGGCAAGTATCAGGTAACGGTGCTGGAGCCGGAAGCAGAAGAAAAAAGTGAAAATGCGGAAAACCTGTCTTTCTTTTTGTCCCAGGAATTCGGTGCTGCCATAGGTCAGGAGGCAGCGGAAGCGGAAGAAACAGAAGAAGAGAGCATGGGAATTCAGGAGATTATGAACTTGCTGCTTCCGTATCTGAACTGTATGCTTTTATATTTCCTGCTGCTGTTCTATGGCCAGAATGTGGGCGGATGTGTGATCTTAGAGAAAACCTCTAAACTGATGGACACCTTCCTGATTTCCGTAAAGCCGGAAGATATGCTGGCAGGGAAAGTGCTTGGAACCGTTTGCGCCGCAATCCTGCAGTTTGCCCTTTGGACGGCAGGGCTTCTGGGCGGATTTGCAGCGGGAGCGGCAGTGGTGAGATGGATCAACCCCGAGACTGACATGATCCTTGTGCTGCTGATCGAGTCTCTGAGTCTTTTTAGCGGCATGTTTTCTCTGGGAACAGTTCTTCTTGCCGTGGCCGTGGTTATGGCTGGTTTTCTCCTTTACTGTGCCCTGGCGGCTATTGGGGGAGCCATCTCCAGTAAGCCGGAGGATCTGTCCAATGCCAATATTCTTTTTGTGCTTGCGCTGGTGATCAGCTTTTTTGCAGTCCTGGGGAGCAGCGGATTTGGCGCCGACATTCCTGTGTGGCTGAACTGGGTTCCCTTTACGGCCGTCTTAGTAGTACCGGGGCAAATACTGATTGGATCGGTAAATACGGCCGCAGGCATGGGAATATTGGCAGTAGTTCTGGCAGCGTCCCTTATCGTGATTCTGCTGGCGGGAAAAGTTTACAGCGCTATGGCTCTATATAAGGGGAACCTTCTTACTCCAGGCAGGATTGTAAAAATGATGAAGGAGAATAGAGGGTGACAGTTGACAGGCCTGGCGTTTGAATCTATAATCTACTTCAAAGTCAGAGAAAGCGGATAGAGATTTAAGAGTAAGGACTTTGAGGGGGAGCGTCAGTGTCACGGCGAAAAGATTTTAAAAGCATTGAGCATGCATCAGAAGAGCGTTTCGGCGGCAGGAGAAAGATCCTGCTGCTGAGTGGTCTTTTGGTGTTTTTTTGTCTTCTTTTCTTTCCGGCGAAACGCATATCAGCCTATGGGGAACTGGAAGTCCTGCAGTTCCAGGGAGTACGTTCCTATACGTATGCTTCCAACGCTCTGGAGCTGGTCAACCAGGTAAGAGCCAAGGCGGGGAGAAAGAAGCTGACCATGGGGAGCCAACTGCAGGAAGATGCCATGAGACGGGCAGAAGAGATTGCCGTCTATTTTTCCCATGTGAGGCCATGCGGAGAGAGCTGCTTTTCCGCCTTCACCAACAGTTATACGAAGGCTGGGGAGAATATAGCTGCAGGCCATGAGGAACCCAGTCAGGTAATGGAGGACTGGATGGACTCCACTCTGCACCGGCAGAATATTCTGGATCGTGATTTTACCGAAATTGGTATCGGCTGCTTTAAGGCGGATGGTTTTTTTTACTGGGTAGAGCTGTTTGGCAGTGAGACCTATGGAGGAAAAGGGAAAACAGGAAACAAAAAAGTGACGGTTCAGGTGGCGGTAGATCCGGGCTATCTGAATCTGCGGCTGGATCTGGGAGATCTGGCGGCGGGGATGAAAGAAGGAGATACGGGAGCCGTTTTGGTCTATAACCAGAACGCTGGAGATGGCTGGGATGGTAGGCTGGCATTGCCGCAAACTTCCTTTGTCTGGAGCAGCAGCGATCCGGATAAGGCCAGCGTTTCCGGGGGATCGGGACGAGGGAGGGTTACAGCCAGAAGAAAAGGAGAGGCCCAGGTTACGGCTTCTCTGGGAAAAGCCTTTGCCAGGGGCAGGGTAAAGATTACCTCCCATAGCTGGTCGGGAAAAATTACCAGGAAGGCTACGGTTTTTCAGAGAGGTGAGAAAACATACACCTGCCGTATCTGCGGCAAAAGGGTAGTGAAAAAAACAGAAAAGCTTAAGCCTGTGCTGAAGCTGAATGTAAAATCCCTTACCCTTACGACTGGTCAGGTGACGGAGGCGGTTCGAGTCACTGTTGCTAGTGGAGATCGAGTGGTTTCCTGGAAAAGCAGCAGGCCGTCTATTGCGGCAGTGTCCATGAAAGGGAAAATCCGCGCGGGAAAAAAGAACGGATGCGCAGTGCTAACCGTAAAGCTTAAGAGCGGGAAGACGGCCAAACTCAAGGTGAAGGTGCAAAAAGGACGGGCTGCTGTCAGGTCCTCTGGCAAAAAGATCCTGCAGGTTACAGTTCGTATTTCTGATTAAGTTACTGAAATGTGAGGTTCACCGTCAAATTGTAACAGTCCATAAATTTATTTGTCTGACAGGTTTGACAAATAGTGGGAAGTGGGTTATAGTGAAAATGAGAAAAAGAGAGGGGGTTATGTTATCTTAAAAACATTAAAGAAGCTTTTAATTGCTGCGGCCTTTTTATGTCTGGCTTGCTCTTTCACGGTGGTACATGCCCAGGCAGCGTCTGTGAATGTGGTAAAGAGCGCCAAACAGGTAAAAGGAGGAAAATGGATCAGCAGCGCGACCGGAAGAAAATATCGTTACAAAAACGGCAGCTACGCAAAAAATGTCTGGATCAAGTCGGGCAGTTATGTATACAGGATGAATGCCAAAGGCTATGCCCAGACAGGCTGGTTTACTTATAAAGGCGTGAAATACTACGCAGATGAAAATGGCAGACTTTATGTAAAGAAGTGGCTGAACGAGGATGGAAAACGGTATTACTTTCAGTCAACCGGAGTGTATGCAAAGAGCAAGTGGCTGAAGATCGGCGGGAAATATTACTATTTCCTGAAGGACGGCCAGATGGCTAGAAACCGGATGGTTACCACCAGCAAGAAGACGTATTACGTCAACGCCGCTGGAGTCAGGGTGAAATCCACTTGGGTGAAGAAAAACGGCAAGAAGTACTACTTCATGTCCAATGGAGTCAGAGCTGAGAAGAAATGGGTGAAATCAGGAGGGAAATACTACTACCTGATGGCAAATGGCCAGATGGCTGTGGATCGATGGGCAGGAAGCTACTATGTGGGAAAAGACGGCGCCAGGCTGAAGGACTGTGTGGTAGACGGATATTATCTGAATTCATCTGGAAAGAAGACGGTGAAGGTCTTTAAGGGGGATTATATTTTCCTTGGTGACTCCAGAATGGTAGGCATGAAAAAGACGTATAATCCGTCCAACACCCTGTACATAGCCAAAGAGGGAATCGGATATCCCTGGCTGAAGTCCACCGGAGGGCCT
>DVGR01000183.1 GCA_018712605.1 Candidatus Choladousia intestinigallinarum | reverse complement strand
TCTGTACCAGAAAGAGAAGGATATTGTATTCAATCCTGGTAAGCTTCACCGGTTCCCCATCCACGGTTACTTCCTTGCGGTCATCATTGATGACCAATCCCCCGGTGCTGTATATCTTTTCATCGGGCTCTTCCTTTATGGTCCCGAAATTCGTATACCGGCGGATCTGAGATTTTACTCTGGCGATCAGTTCCAGCGGGTTAAAGGGCTTGGCCACATAATCGTCCGCTCCCAGGTTCAGCCCCAGCACCTTATCGTTGTCCTGGGTCTTTGCGGAAAGGATAATGATGGGAATGCTGCTCTCTTCCCTTATTTTCATGATAGCATGTATACCGTCCATCTCCGGCATCATCAGATCCAGAACCAGGAGATGAACCTCCTCTTTTTTGAGAATCTCCAAAGCCTCCAGCCCATTATAGGCCTTCAGCACACGGAAACCTTCCTGCATTAAATAAATCTCTATGGCATCCACAATCTCTCTGTCGTCATCGCACACAAGTATATTATACATTACTGTACCCCCTGTCCGTATTTTATTCCCGCGGGCAGTGAGCCAAGCGGACGCGCTAGTGCGTCCATTTGGCGAACGCCGCGAGGGTCAAATACCCCGATGCTTGCATCGCTGCTAGCTTGATACCCCGTATGCTTGCATCAGGGTCTTTGATTTCGCCAAGCGGCATTCGGCCGCTTTAAAGCCCCCGGCTTTCTGCACTGTGTGCAGAAACCGATATGCATTGGTATAATAACCGCTGTGCGGTTATTATACCAGAAAACCCCTGTCCATATTCAAAATAAATTATTAAGATTTCAAAGGCTGCCGGAATCTTTCATAATTCCGGCAGCCTCGCTCTTTTGTCTTATTCCTGGCCAAACCTTTATTTTGCCTGAATTACATGCATCATATTGGTCATGGCGCCTTTGCCCTTTACGATATTGGTAGCCGGGTCTCCTGCTGTAAATACCACGATATCTCCGGCCTGTACATACTCTTCTCTTTTCACCACATACATGGCGTGGGAAATGATGTGTTCCGTACTGTCTTCCTGATAACCTCTCAGGGGCGTAACCCCCCAGTAAAGCTGCATCTTCCTCTGGGCCCATTCATTGGGCGTTACCGCATAAATGGGAAGCGGAGAGCGGAAATGAGACATCAGCCGCGCGGTCTGCCCGGAAACGGTAGGCGTCACAATACATTTCGCCTGTACGTAGGCAGCCGTGTTCACCGCTGCCACTCCCACAGCATTTGACACATTTGCATCTCCCTTTAACATTTTATAATCCGGCATGGAGTCATAATCCAGGTACTGCTCCGTAGATTCAGCAATCTGAACCATCATCTTAAGAGCTCCCAGAGGATATTTCCCCATGGCAGTCTCCCCGGAGAGCATAATGGCATCCGTGCCTTCCCGGATCGCATTAGCCACGTCCGTCACCTCTGCCCGGGTGGGACGGGGGTTGCGGATCATGGAGTCCAGCATCTGGGTGGCAATGATGACAGGTTTGTATTTTTCATTGCATTTTTTTACAATGGTCTTCTGCACATGGGGAACCTCATAGGCAGGAATCTCCACTCCCATATCTCCCCTGGCCACCATAACGCCGTCGGCCGCATTGATGATCCTGTCTATATTGTGAATTCCCTCGCTGTTCTCGATCTTAGCAATTACGTCTATATGAGAAGCGTTGTGATCCTTAAGGATCTGCTTGATCTCCTTGATGGCATCCGCATCCCGTACAAAGGAAGCGGCGATAAAATCAATCCCCTGCTCAATACCGAAGATAATATCTTCCCTGTCCTTCTGGGTGATAGCCGGAAGCTTTACGCTTACGTTGGGCACATTGATGCCCTTTCTCTGTCCAAGCTCACCGCCGTTTAATACTTTACAGACGATCTCGCAGCCATGGATCTCTTCCACCGTAAGTCCGATCAGGCCATCGTCAATGAGAATCCTGTCTCCCGGCTTTACATCCTTCGCCAGGTTGGCATAAGTCTGGCTGACACGGGTCTCGTCTCCCAGGATTTCTTCCGAGGTAAGGGTAAATCTCTCCCCTTCCCGGAGCGTAACCTTTCCCCCGTTTGCCAGAAGTCCCGTGCGGATCTCCGGGCCCTTTGTATCCAGAAGAATTGCGATCGGTTTTTTTACTTCCTGCCGGACGCTCTTTAAAAGATCCATTCTCGCTTTCTGTTCCTCATGGTCTCCGTGAGAGAAATTAAACCTGGCGATATCCATCCCATTTTTTGCCAGCTCCAGCAGCGTATCTCTGTTATCTGCGTTCGGTCCCATCGTACAAATGATTTTTGTTTTTTTCATTTCATAGCCTCCTCGCTTATTTTTCTTCTTTCATCCCAATCTGGTCGGCGGACATCCGCATAAGATCCTGGATTTCCTCCAGAGGAATATCCAGAAAAGCAGACAGCTCCTCCACAGACACCTTATGCTCCAGTTCTTCCTCAAGATCCCTGGCTGCCCGGTGCAGGCGGTCTGCTTTGCCTGCTATCTCCTGCCCGAATTCTTTTTCTTTTTTGTCCCAGGAAAGGGCTTGTTCCATGGCCTGGCTGATCCGGTTTAAAAGGAAAGCCTGGTAGGCCGCTGTGCTTTCCAGCTCCTCCAGCTCGTCAATGGCCATCAGCAGGCCCAGATTTCCTTCCTGTATCAAATCCTCGGCCGGAATGTCCGGGCTCTCGTTTTCTCCCGCAAGACTGCAGATAAAGGGCAGATACCATTCTATCAGTTCTTTTTTGGCGTCTTCGTCCCCGAAAGCCGCTTTGGCAAACACCTCCGCAGAGGGCCCTTCCTCTCCTTCGCCCAGCTTCTCCAGCTCTTCCAGATAAAGCCTCAGGCTTTTGCTGCCTCCCTCCTGCTCCCGGCGGACTTGGATGGCTTCCTGGTCGTCCTTTGCCACCTGAATCTTCTGCTGTTCCAGGTATTGGAAAATCAGTTCAAAATGCTCCTCCTCCAGCGGGCTCCCCGAAAAGAATTCCCTCACCTGATTTCTGGAGAGTATATTTCCATACTCCTGGGCAAGGTTTTTCAGCTCGCCCAGACGCTCGTAAAAAATCATTCTCTGATCCATATTTTCCTCCCCTGGCCTCTATTCTCCCAGAATAGACAGGGCCGCCTCCAAAGCAGCATCCGCCTTCTCTCTCTCTGCCTGTATCTCTTCCGTCTGTATTTCCTCTGCCGGTTCTTCTGTCTCTTCCTCCAAAGCCACGTCCGGGGTGATCCCCGTTCCGTTTATATTATTCCCCAGAGGCGTAAAATAATTTTCTGTGGTGAATTTAATTCCAGAACCGTCGGAGAGCGTATACGTCTTCTGCACAAGGCCTTTGCCGTAGGTCTGAGTGCCTACAATCGTCCCGATCCCATGATCCTGGATGGCTCCGGCAAAAATTTCCGCCGCACTGGCCGTGTCCTGATCCACCAAAACTGCCATTTCTCCCGCAAAGAGCTGCCCTTCCTGGGAGGTATATTCCACACGGTTTCCGTTTTTATCTTCCGTGTACACAATCAGCCCTTCAGGAAGCAAATCGTCCATAATCTCACACACACTGTCCAGCAGGCCCCCGGGATTCCCCCGCAGATCCACAATCAGCTTCTCCATACCCTGCTGCATAAGCTCTGACAGACCGTTTCGGAACTGCTCCACCGTAATTCTGTCGAATTCCAGAATCTCCATATAACCGATCTTCTCGCTGAGCATCCTGGTGTGAACCGTTATCTTCTCCACCTCGCCGCACTGGATGGACAGAGTCAGCTCCTGATCCGTCTCTTCCCGGTAGACAGTAAGCTCAAACTCTCCCTCCTGGGCTTTTATGCACGCTACAGCCTCTGAAAGATCCATGGACGTAAAATCCTCATCGCCGCAGGCCAGAAGCACGTCGCCTTCCTGCAGTCCGGCTTGCTGAGCCGGGCTGTCTTCGTAAATCTGGGCGGCCCGGATCTCTCCCGTCTCCATGTTCTGGCTTAAAGTAGCTCCGATCCCATAGTAAGCGCCCTGGGTGTCATCCATGGCCGAATTCAGCTCTTCTTCTGTATAATACCGGGCGTACACATCCTCCAGCCCGGCTGCAACCCCTCTGAAAAGAGAGGCGGACAATTCCTCACTGTCCATTTCCCCCAGGTAAAAGGCGTCAAGCAGGCTCGCTACCTCCGAAAGCTTCTCAAGGGTCTCCTGGCCAGTCAGCACCTCCGCTCCCCGGCTTTCCCCGGAATCTCCGCCGCCTGTGCCCCACAGCCGCACCAGTATTATCAGATAGATCCCGCAGAACGCAAGCATACACAGACTGCCTGCCAGCACTCCTTTCCAGAAGGAATTGCTCCTTATCTCCCGGATCTTTTCTTCTCTGTCCCCGTCCCCCTCGTATTCTGTCTCTCTTGTACTGTCGGCCTCCTGGATTTTCCAAAGCTCCTGGGCTTCCTGCGGGGTTTCCTGGTCTTTTCCGGGCAAATCAGTCACGCCTGTACCTCCTGCTTACAAATCATTTGGGGCAGCAACGGCCGGCGCCGACCCTGTACCCCATCTGATATACTGTAACGCAATGCAAACTCATTTGCAAGCCTTATTTAAATGAACCCTAATATTCCTGGTTCTCCATATACTTCATGTACTTCACTACCATCAGAGCGATTTTAAAAGTAATCGCATCCTCAAAGACCCTGAGATCAAGCCCTGTGGATTTCTGCAGCTTGTCCAGACGGTACACCAGGGTATTTCTGTGAATGTAAAGCTGTCTGGAGGTCTCAGACACATTGAGGCTGTTTTCAAAAAATTTATTGATGGTGGTCAGCGTCACTTCATCGAAATCGTCCGGGGATTTTCCGTCAAAAATCTCCCGGATAAACATTTTGCACAGAGGAATGGGAAGCTGGTAAATCAGCCTGCCGATCCCTAAGGAGCTGTACGCAATAATGGAACGCTCCGGGAAAAAGATCTTTCCCACGTTCAGTGCGGATCTGGCCTCTTTATAGGATCTGGAAACCTCCTTGATCTCATTGACGATGGTTCCGTAGGCCACCAGGGCCTCCTGCTGCTTCTCCTCCCACAAGGACTCCAGGATCATCTGAGCAATCTTATCCATCTCCGGGTAGCCTTCCTTCTCCTCAAGCTCCTTCACCACAATGATGCTCTTTTCATCCACCGCCGTGACAAAATCCCCGGATTTTCCAGGAAACAGTCCCCGCACAGTCTCAAGAAAGTTTGTTTCCTTCTCATGGCTGATCTCCAGTATAAACACAACTCTTCTGGCCTCCGCATCTATGTGAAGCTTCTTGGCCCGGTTATAGATATCTACCAGAAGCAAGTTGTCCAGAAGGAGGTTCTTAATAAAGTTATCCTTATCAAATCGTTCCTTGTAAGCCACCAGAAGGCTTTGGAGCTGAAAGGCTGCCATCTTCCCCACCATATGCACATCATCGCTGTTCCCATTCGCCAGCAGTATATACTCAAGCTGATGTTCGTCGAAAACTTTAAAAAATTGGCAGCCGGAGACTACCTGGCTGTCCGCCGGAGACTCTGCAAATGCCAGGACAGAGCTTTGAAATTCTTCCGCTTCCGGAAATGTCGTAGCCAGCATGATTCCCTCTGTATCCAGCACACAGAGATCCACTCTGCTGATAGCTTTCAGCCCGTCTATTGTTGTCTGTAAAATTTGATTCGATATCACAAAAAAGACCTCCTTTACCTTCTCTCGTCCCGGACAGCCCCATCTTGCACACTATCACTCCTGGACAAAATTAACTTTTTCCCCACTAGATTTTTGGGCAGAATTACCCATATGTTGTTATTTTAATATATTAATTAGGAAAAATCAATTAAAATTGTGTAAATTGCACTATACAAGGTAATAGTTCACTCATCCCTGATGAGCTGAGTTGTTACTATACAAGACGAACATGGTGTACAATTCCGGTCCTTGTCTCAGTTCCCCCGTCTGTTCACAATTTATTTACTTCACATTCAAATTTTTTTCAATGACCTCTCACGTTTTCTTCACTTCCAGGCTGTATACTTTCATCATAAAGTAAACCAACTACTTTTTATTGATAAAACTTTTTCATAATATGGGGTTTGCCGAAAGCCGACCCCATCCTCCTTTCTAATTTTTTAATATTACGGAGAAATACAGACATTTCCCCACCATTAATGAAAAAAGCTTTCTGCAGAAATCAGATATACAAATCTGATCCTGACAGAAAGCTTTTTTGTTAAGCTCTATTGAAACTCTTTTCGCAATATCTCCTTTGGCGCTTCTATCTCATCTGCCAGAGTATGCTCCGTCAACTGAGACAGAAGTTTAAACTTCTTATTTAGGATAGGCCTCATGCAGTTGGGCACATGTTCCTGATGTGCCCTGTGTATGGCTACACACTCTTTGCAGTTGCCATGGTACCTGCATGCTTTTTTGCAGGAGCAGTGATCCTTTTCCTTATATTCTTCCCTAAACTGGGCTGCAAATTCCTCCTGCAGCCGCAGTCCTTCCGCCCGGTTGCCCTTGTGAAATTCTTCCATAGCCGCAAGCTCTTTGGGATGATTTTCAATGATTATATTCTGCTCCTTTTATGTTCTTTACAATTCTTTTTCCGGCCTTATACTTCAAATAAAAGGTCTCCGTAAGAGGGCATGGGCCACATATCCTTGTCTACAATCATTTCCAGCTTATCCACAGGCATTCTCAGCGCTTCCATGGCTGCCATCACTTCATCATGGAAATATTTTGCCTGTTCCTGTCCTGCCTCCATCTTTCCTGCCTCTTCTGTTACGTGAATCAGCCTGGAGAGGGCTTCCTTAGTCTCTCCCAGAAGTCCGCTGGTCTCCTTGAGAAGATCAAGCTGAACCGGCGCCTCCGCTCCTGCTGACGTCACCGCATTTACAGTATCGGCCAGGCTCTTCGTGTATTTCATTACCGCAGGAACGATCTGCTTGCTGGCAATATCGATCATGGAACGGGCCTCAATATTAATTACTTTAGCGTAGGATTCGTATTTAATCTCCACACGGGATTCCAGCTCAGCCTTGGTGAAGACGCCGAATTTCCCAAATACGTCAACCGCCTTATCCGTGATGAGCGCAGGGATCGCATCCACCATGGAACGGATATTGGGAAGTCCTCTGCGTTCGGCTTCCTCCACCCACTCTTCAGAGTAACCGTTTCCGTTAAACACGATTCTATGGTGCTCACTGGCGTATTTCTTAATCAGGTCATGGACAGCCTCATCGAAATTATCGGCCTTCTCCAGAATGTCGCAGGCCTCACAGAAAGCCTCTGCCACAATGGTGTTGAGGACAATATTGGGAGCTGCCACAGAGTCCCTGGAGCCAACCATACGGAATTCAAATTTATTTCCGGTAAAGGCAAAGGGTGAAGTTCTGTTCCGGTCCGTAGCATCCTTGGCAAGATTGGGAAGGGTCTTAACTCCCGTCTCAAGAACGCCTCCCTTAAGAGAGTGGGTAGCCATACCGGTGCTGATAAGCTGTGCAAGGACATCCTCCAACTGCTCACCCAGGAATACAGAGATAATCGCAGGCGGCGCCTCGTTAGCCCCCAGTCTGTGATCGTTTCCAGGATCCGCCGCAGACTCTCTCAGAAGATCCGCATGGACATCCACAGCCTTCAGAATACAGGTAAGCACCAGCAGGAACTGTACGTTCTCATGAGGCGTCTTCCCGGGATCCAGAAGATTAATGCCGTCGTCCGTAATGATAGACCAGTTGTTATGTTTTCCTGAGCCGTTCACCCCTGCGAAGGGCTTCTCATGGAGCAGACACTTCATGCCGTGCTGGCAGGCCACTCTCTTCAGGGTCTGCATCACAATCTGGTTATGGTCCACTGCGATGTTGGCCTCAGAGTAGATGGTGGCAAGCTCATGCTGGGCAGGAGCCACCTCATTGTGCTGGGTCTTGGCGGTCACGCCCAGCTTCCACAGCTCCAGATTCACGTCCTTCATAAAGGAAGCAATCCTCTGCCGGATGGTACCGAAGTAATGGTCATCCAGCTCCTGGCCCTTAGGCGGCATGGCTCCGAACAAGGTTCTCCCCGTGAAGATCAGATCCTTTCTCTGAAGGAACTTCTTCTCATCCACCAGAAAATACTCCTGCTCCGGCCCAACAGAAGGCGTTACCTTCTTGGATGTAGTGTTTCCAAAGAGACGCAGAAGACGCAGTGCCTGAGCATTAATCGCCTCCATGGATCGAAGAAGAGGCGTCTTCTGATCCAGCGCCTCACCTGTGTAAGAACAGAAGGCTGTGGGGATGCACAGAATCGCTCCCGCCGCATCGTGGCGGACAAAGGCCGGAGAGGTGCAGTCCCAGGCCGTATAGCCTCTGGCTTCGAAAGTCGCTCTCAATCCTCCTGACGGAAAAGAGGAGGCATCCGGCTCACCCTTGATCAGCTCCTTACCAGAGAAATCCAGCAGAACCGTCCCGTCGGGATTGGGAGACGTAATGAAAGCGTCGTGTTTTTCCGCCGTCACTCCCGTGAGAGGCTGAAACCAGTGTGTGTAGTGGGTGGCGCCCTTTTCGATGGCCCATTCCTTCATGGCCCCTGCCACCACTTCAGCAATCATAGGATCCAGTTCTTTTCCCTCCTGGATCGTCTTTTTCAATGCCTTGTAAACCTTCTTCGGCAGACGCTCCTGCATGACTTTATCGTTGAAGACATCCTCGCCAAACATCTCTGCTACGTTAAAATACTCGCTCATAATCTCTCCTCTTTTCTATCGCATGATAGGAAAAAGGGCATTCCAACAATCCTGCGGAACGCCCTTGCTCACTTGCAATTAGAATACTCCATCCGCCGAAAAAAAGCAAGCAAAATTTTTCGGTCCTTTTACTTTCCATGTATTCTACAAAGAATTTTTGATTTTTTCAAAGGCTTTCAACATTTCGCCCAACGGGCAGCGCCCTTCTTGTGAGCCGTTTTACTTTACTGAAAAACGGTATTCCGTGACGGTATGATATTTCTCTCCGGCCTTCAGCACTGGGCTGGCAAAAACGTCCTGGTTCACAGAATCCGGGAAATACTGGGACTCCAGACAGAAGCCCTGTCTCTTTCCATACTGTACTCCGCCCTTTCCCTTATGGGGAGAAATACCGTTTCCGGCGTAAAACTGTACGCCCGCACAGTCCGTATAGGCTTCCATGAAGATCCCGGAGGACTGGCTGAAGCCTTCAGCCATCTTCCGAAATTCTCCCGGCTGTCCTGCCAGGACAAAATTATGGTCGTATCCGCCCACATGCTTTAACTGCTCAAAGTCAGCATCGATCTCTTTGCCAATGGCCTTTGCCTTCGTAAAGTCCATGGGCGTTCCCTCCACCGGCGCTATCTCCCCGGTGGGAATGGCCTGGTAATCCCTTACAGGCGTATAGGAAGGCGCCGCCAGCATCAGCTCCTGATCCTCCACGGAACCGCTGTCATGCCCCGTCAGGTTGAAGTATACATGATTGGTAAGGTTCGCCACCGTATCCTGATCCGTCTCTCCTTCATACGTCAGCCGCACACCGCCCTCTTCCGTCAGGGTGTACGTTACCTGAACACAGAAGTTTCCTGGAAAGCCCTGGTCTCCATCCGGGCTCTCCAGGGCAAAGGTTATCTCTTGACCCTCAGCCTCTTTTACATCCCAGATCCGTCTGTCAAAGCCCTCCGGCCCGCTGTGCAGGTTGTTGTCATTGTCGTTGACGGCAAGCTGGTACGTTTTCCCGCCGATAGAAAAGCGTCCTTTGTCAATGCGGTTGCCGTTCCGTCCGATTACGGCGCCGAAATAGCAGGTATTGTCCAGATATTCCTGAGGCGTGTCATACCCCAGCACCACGTCCGTAAGCTTCCCTTCCCGGTCAGGAACCTGCAGGCTCACAATCGCAGCTCCCAGATCCGTCAGCTTAAGAACCATTCCTTTTTCATTTTTCAGTATGTACAGACTGGCCTCCCGCCCGTCTGCAGTCTTTCCAAATTGTATTTTTTCCATTCTCGCTTCCTCACTTACGCAAAAGGATTTTCTGTACGGTAGGGAACGCCGGCCGGGTGGTTGTAGCCGATTTCGTCCGGGCATACGCCGATGTACTTAAACACTTCATACAGGGCTTTCCCGTGATGTCCAAACGCCACTGCTCCATGATGAGGATAATTGCCTTCAATCAGCACATGGCGATAGAAGCGTCCCATTTCAGGAATCGCGAAAATACCGATTCCTCCGAAGGAACGTGTGGCTACCGGAAGCACCTCGCCCTGGGCCACATATGCCCGCAGAACAGAATCCGCTGTGCTCTGGAGACGGAAGAATGTGATATCGCCGGGAACAATGTCTCCTTCCAAAGTACCCTGCGTAACCTCTTCCGGAAGGCTTCTGGCCATAATAAGCTGATATTTCATGGAGCAGGAGGAAAGCTTGCCGGAGCAGGTATTTCCGCAGTGGAAGCCCATAAAGGTATCTTTCTGGGTATAGCTGTATTTTCCTTTAATCTCCTTCTCATACATATCACCAGGAACAGAATTGTTGATATCCAGAAGCGTAACGGCGTCGTTGCTTACGCAGATGCCGATGTACTCGCTGAGGGTTCCGTAAATATCCACCTCACAGGATACGGGAATTCCCCTGCCGGTCAGACGGCTGTTCACATAACAGGGAACAAATCCGAACTGGGTCTGGAACGCCGGCCAGCATTTGCTGGTAAGAGCCACGTATTTTCTGTAGCCTTTATGTTCTTCGATCCAGTCAAGCAGGGTCAGCTCATACTGGGCCAGTTTGGGAAGGATCTCCGGTTTCTGGTTGCCGGCTCCAAGCTCCGCCTCCATATCCTTTACCACATCGGGAATTCTGGGATCTCCTGCATGCTTATTAAATGCCTCGAACAGATCAAGCTCTGAATTTTCCTCAATCTCAACTCCCAGGTTATAGAGCTGCTTAATGGGTGCGTTGCACGCCAAGAAGTTAAGGGGTCTGGGGCCGAAGCTGATGATCTTCAGATTCTTCAGTCCTACAATCGCTCTGGCGATGGGAACAAATTCATGGATCATATCCGCACATTCCTCTGCGGTTCCTACAGGATACTCAGGAATATAGGCCCGGATATTGCGCAGTTTCAAGTTATAGCTGGCGTTGAGCATACCGCAGTATGCATCGCCTCTTCCCTGGATCAGATTGTCGCCGGACTCTTCAGCGGCAGCCACAAACATGGCCGGTCCGTCAAAATGCTTTGCCAGAAGGGTCTCTGAGATCTCTGGCCCAAAGTTTCCAAGGTATACCACCAGAGCCTCGCAGCCTGCCTTTTTTACATCCTCAAGAGCCTGTACCATATGGATCTCGCTCTCTACGATACAGACAGGGCACTCATAGATATCCGCCTCATCATATTTAGCCTTGTACGCATCCACTAAAGCCTTTCTCCTGTTTACGGAGAGACTTTCCGGAAAACAGTCCCGGCTCACTGCAACAATACCGATTTTCACTTTTGGAATGTTGTTCATCATTTTCTTAATCCTCCTCTTTATTTTTAAGATAGGGGGCTTTATCCCCCTTATCCTTTGATTGCAAAACGCTTTATACCAATACGTCAAACACAGGCCTGCAGGCAGGATAGATCTGTTTGAACTGCTGGTATCTGGCTTCATATTTCTCTGCCAGCTCCGGCTCCGGTTCCACCGTGTCTATAATTTTCACCAGTTTGGCTGCCGCCTCCTCCACGGAAGCGTACTCTCCGCAGCCCACTGCCGCCAGCATAGCTCCGCCCAGGGCCGGCCCCTCTTCGCTCTCAATAATATCTACCTTCAGGTTCATGACATTGGCAATGATCTTTTTCCAAAGAGGGCTCTTGGCGCCTCCGCCGCAGATCTTGGTCCTCTCAATCTTGATTCCCAGAGCCTTGGCCACTTCCAGGGAATCCCTGAGAGCAAAAGCCACTCCTTCCAGAACCGCCTGGGTCATGTCCGCTCGGGTGGTGTCCATGGTCATCCCGATAAAGGTTGCCCTGGCATTGGGATTATTGTGGGGCGACCTCTCCCCCATCAGGTAGGGCAGGAAATACACATGGTTCTCCCCCAGCTTCCCGATAGCCTTCTGCTCCCCGGCGTAATCCTGGGTCCCGATAATATCGTCCATCCACCATTTATTGCAGGAGGCAGCGCTGAGCATACAGCCCATAAGATGATAGTGGCCGTCCGCATGTGCGAAAGCATGGAGGGCATTGTACTTGTCCACCCCGAACTTTTCCGAGGAAATAAAGATGGTTCCGCTGGTTCCCAGGGAGATGTTGCATCTTCCTTCTCCCACTGTGCCGGTTCCCACGGCGGCAGCCGCATTGTCTCCGGCCCCTGCCACTACTTTTACTGTTTCCGGGATTCCAAGCTGGGCGGCTATCTCCGGCTTCACCGTGCCTACCGCCTCATAGCTCTCATACACCTTTGCCATCTGCTCTTCCCGTATGCCGCAGATCTCCAGCATTTCCTCGGACCAGCAGCGGTTTTTCACGTCAAACAAAAGCATTCCCGAGGCATCTGAGACATCCGTGCAGTGGACGCCCGAGAGCTTGTAGGCAATATAATCCTTGGGAAGCATAATCTTGGCGATTCTGGCAAAATTTTCCGGCTCCTTGTTCTTCACCCAGAGAACCTTGGGCGCCGTAAAGCCTGTAAAGGCAATATTAGCCGTGTACTGTGAAAGCTTCTCTTTTCCAATCACCTGGTTCAGATAATCGCACTCCTCATATGTACGGCCGTCATTCCACAAAAGGGCCGGGCGGATCACCTGATCCTGGCCGTCCAGAATAACAAGCCCGTGCATCTGGCCGCCAAAGCTGATTCCGGCCACCTGGCTTTTGTCGCATTCTGCCAATAGCTCTTTAAGCCCTGCCATAGTCTGCTCATACCAGTCCTCCGGATTCTGCTCCGACCAGCCTGGCTGCGGAAAATAGATTGGGTATTCCTTTGAAACAATCTTCTGGATCTGTCCTTCTGCATTCATGAGAAGCAGCTTGACTGCCGATGTACCCAAATCCACACCTATATACAACATATCTTTTCTCCTTTCCTGCGGATGTCTTCCCCGCTCCCGCCGCCTCTGCTCTTTGGCCTTATTCCGCCGGGATCTCTCTGGGGGCCTGGCTTGGAAACGCATCCACCATAATATTCAGTTTCTGGTGGAGGTTCTCCACATCCACCTGAGTCCACTCTCCGCCATTCTCCCCATCCCTGGTCCAGGATACGGGTTCCTCAGAACGGATGGTCAGCCGCTGTGTCTTAAAACGTTCCACAAGCCTGCTGGATTTATTCTGAAGAAGCACTGTGGTGATAGCCTCCTGCCATTCCATAAGATTGGCGGGAGTATGCACCAGAAGCACTTCAAACAGCCCGTCGTTAATTTCTATATCTTTCCCGGTCAGCCCCTTAAATCCCCCTACGGAGTTAGAATTGGCGATCAGACCCAGGATAAAATCCCCGCTGCCGGTATACTCTGTACTCTCCACTTCAAGGTGTACGCTTTTCCAGTTGCCGATCCGCTTCATACCCTCCAGGACGTAGGCCGCATGGCCGAACAAGTTCTTCATCTCCTGCTTCGTCTGATAGGATACGTCCGTGAACATGCCGAAGGCTGCCACATAGACAAAGTAATCCTCATTAAACTTGCCGATATCACAGGAAAAAGGAGTCCCATCCACAATAAGCTGCGCCGCCTTGTCCATCTGTCTGGGAAGCCCCAGGCTGTTGGCGAAATCATTGGTGCTGCCTGCGGGGATATATCCCACACACCGGGTAATCCCTTCCTGCATCAGCCCCGTAACTACCTCATTGAGGGTTCCGTCCCCTCCGCTGCAGACAATCAGATCAAACTCACCGGCTCTCTGGCAGACGATTCTGCAGGCATCCATGCTTTCCTTGGTGGGATATACCGTAAGATCATATCCCCCGGCGGAAAGTTTTTCCAGAATTGCCGACAGATGATTGCGGATCTGCCCCTGACCGGATTTGGGATTGTAGATAAACAGCATTTTCTTCATAGCCTATCCTCCACAACTGTATAGTAAGCGGACAATCACCGCCCGCTTATCCATATTCAGGCGCCCCGGCTTTTCAGCAATGTCATCGGCATGCTTAAAACTGTGATAATTGCATCACTTTCAGTACATTTTCCCCTGTTAATCTGTAAACATTTTACTACGGGGCACCTTGAATCACAAGTAAAATTATTATAATTTCAGACACTTTTTTAAGATCTGCCGCCTTTAGGCAGATCTTCCAGACAAATCCCCTGCAGCGCTGCCGCAAAGGCATTGTTCAGAGGCTCCTGCTCTTCCTTCTTCTGCTTCGCCAGATAGCGGGCCACATCTTTTTTAGTGACTCCCGCCCCCTCCTTCTGTCTCCGCTCTTTGAACTTCGACAGTTTTTCTTTATATCCGCAGGAGCATGTAAAAGACGCCTGGTCTCCGTTTCCGTACAGTTCCATCCGCTTATGGCATACCGGGCATCTTGCATTGGAGGTTCTGGACACCGTCTCCCGATACCCGCAGTTCCTGTCCTGGCATACAAGCAGCTTTGCGTTCTTGCCGTTCACCGCCAAAAGCCGTTTACCGCACTGAGGGCACTTTTTATTGGTCATATTTTCATGGCGGAAGGATCCCTCCTGGGTACGAATTTCCCTTAAAAGCTCTTCCGTATAATCCCGGATCTCCTTCATAAACCTCTCCCTCTTCATTTTGCCCCTGGAAATCTCCAGAAGCCTGGTCTCCCAGTCAGCCGTAAGCTCCGGCTTCTTTAAATCTTCCGGCACAAGAGTCAGAAGCTGTCTGGCCTTGGAAGTCGTATAGATTTCCTGCCCCTTCTTCTCAAGAAGGAAACTGGAGAAAAGTTTTTCGATAATATCAGCCCTGGTAGCCACCGTTCCCAGTCCACCGGTCTGAATCAGTGTTTTCGCCTTGGCCTTGTCGCCGCTCTCCATATAATTTACGGGATTTTCCATGGCTGACAGAAGGGTGGATTCCCGGAACCTGGCCGGGGGCTTGGTCCTGCCTTCCAAAACCTTCACGGACCGCACTTTAAGCTTCACGCCCTTCTCCAGCCTGGGAAGGTTCTGAACCTTTGCTTCCTCATCCTCCTGGCTTTCTTCCCGGTCCTCTCCGATTTCCGTATACACCTCTTTCCATCCAGGCGCAAGAACTGTCCTGCCGCTGGCAGTGAACAGCTCTCCTCCGGCTTCAGCTTCCAGAACCGTCTCTTCATACTCAAAATCAGGAAGCATCACCGCAAAGAAGCGGCGGACTACCAGGTCGTAGATGCGCCTCTCTCCCGCCGTCATCTGCATCAGAATCGGCGGTTCCTCCGTGGGGATGATGGCGTGGTGGTCCGATACCTTGGAGGCATCCACGAACTTCAGCCGTCCTGAGAAAGAGCCTGTCATCAGCCTAGAGGCCATAGCTTTGTAGGGTCCCACCCGGCAGGCATCCAGCCGCTCTTTTAAGGTACCTGTCAGATCCGGAGTCAGATAGCGCGAATCCGTCCTTGGGTACGTCAGCACCTTGTGTTTCTCATAGAGGCTCTGCATAAGATTCAGCGTCTCCTTAGCCGAATAACCGTATCTCCTGTCCGCCTCCCGCTGCAGCTCCGTTAAGTCGTAGAGCAGCGGAGCAGCCGTTTTTTTCTTTTTGCGGTTTACGGAAACTACGGTCAGCTCTCCCCCTTCCACTTTCTCCTGAATCTGCTGGGCCCTCTCCCGGGAAGAAATCCTGCCGCTTCCCGAACGGCGGTCCTTCCACCGGAATGTCACCTGTTCCGTCACCGCCTGCAGGGTATAATAAGGCTGGGGCTTAAAATTGCGGATGGCCTCTTCCCTGGCCGCAATCATGGCAAGGGTGGGAGTCTGAACCCTTCCGCAGGAGAGCTGGGCGTTATACCTGCAGGTTAAGGCCCTGGTGGCATTGATTCCCACCAGCCAGTCCGCCTCCGCCCTGGACACAGCCGCCGCATACAGGGAATCATATTCCCTGGCATCCCTCAGATGGGAAAATCCTTCCCGAATGGCCTTATCCGTCACAGAAGAAATCCACAGTCTTAAACATGGCTTTCTGTTTTCCGCCTGTTTTAAAATCCACCGGGCCACCAGTTCGCCTTCCCGGCCCGCATCGGTGGCAATCACAATCTTCTCTACATCCTTCCTCCAGATCAGCCCTTTCACAACTCTATACTGATGTCCTGTCTGAGGAATCACCATCGTCTTAAGCTCCTGGGGCATAATGGGAAGGTCCTCATCCTTCCACTCTTTATATTTCTTATGGTAATCCTCCGGGTTCTGAAGCTCCACCAGATGCCCCAGCCCCCAGGTCACCACGTAATCTTTCCCTTCCAGATATCCGTCGCCCTTTTTCTGGCATCCCAGTACCCGGGCGATATCCCTGCCTACGGAGGGTTTTTCTGCAATTACCAGTTGTTTCATGTTCTCGCTTCCCTCTTTTCTGACTGTCACTTATCCGCTATTATAGCAGAAAACCATATGAGAAGAAATAAAAAAAGACCGAGGAATAATTATTTAATCTTTTTTATTTTTTCTTGATTTATTGATAAACAAGCAACATTTTCTTATCCGCCGCAGTGCGATCCATGCGGAGCTTTTACTCTATAGGAACGAAGTTTCTATAGAGTAAACTTACATGCCTGCTGGCGCAGGCACCGCCACGCATAAAAGCCACGGATTGCTCCGCACTGCGTGCTCCCGCAAGTCTCCGCTCCGCTTCGGTCGGCGCTAAACGCGTGCCACTGGCACGCAGCGCCCTACCCATATTCGCAATCCGCACTACCGTGCTCCTTGCTCATACGGGTTAGCGTCTCAAATGTTCATGCAGCCTTGCGTGCCAGCACGCAGTCTGCCTGCCCATTGAGACTGGCTTTTATAGTAAAAAAAGAGCTGCCGCAGCAGCCCCTTGTCTTTCCTATTCTCTGTGTATTCTTGGTGTCCTTTCCTCCACTACTTTAGCTTTGGGGTACACCTTCTCCATTCTCTCATCCGGGAAATGCTCATCCAGAAAAAGCTCCATGCCATTGTCCGCCTCTTTCCCGTGAGCCCGGTCTGAATAGCGCATAAACGCCAGACCGGAAATCCCCATATTCACCGCCATAAGAGCCACCATGATCCAGGTGACCGCAGGACCCACTTTTTTGGGGATTTTCTCAATCATTCCTGACAGGAAGGGATAGACTCCCTTCAGCCACACAACAGCCGCTATTCCCCAGAAAAAGCAGTAAAGAAGGTTGATCCTTCCTCCCAGATTAAAGGGAATTCCGCTGTAATCCCAGAAAATGGCCCCGAAGACCAGCTCTCCTATAACGCTGCATATGTACTCATAGGCTCCACCCAGGATCGTCCCCATGAAAAAAATATAGCGGTCATTTCTGCTGCGGTACCGGTACAGGAACACTGTGAGAAGGCCGCAGGCGAATCCCCAGATAATGCTGAAAGGTCCGTATACCAGACTGCTTCTGCTCATCCAGTAGCCCATGGTAATACGGCAGAATACCGTCTCCACCAGATCCCCCAGCAGGGCGCCGATGAAGAACAGCCACGCCAGCTTGTAAAAACAGCATCCCTGGGCGAACCGCACCTTCTCCACTGGCTTTTGCTCCGCCCTGGCCTTAAGAATCTTCTCTTCTTTCAGGTCTGGATAAGACCGTTCCAGCCTGCGCCGTACCATTCTTGTGATGGCGTTCCCTACTTTTGCCGACACCATCTGCATGTTCTGGGTTACGCCCTCCAGGCGCTCCAGATATTTTCTCCACCGCAGAGTTACTGCCAGCACGATGAAAAGATCCAGAAGCAGCGCCCCAAATAAAGCCGCCAGGACGATCCTGCCAATCCCTCTTGGAAGGAGATGGAGCATTCTAAGAAGCACAGGATTTCCAAAACGCACGACTCCTACGGCTGCCGCACCGCAGACCAAAAGAATCCCCACAGTCAGGTAGCCTTCAAACTGGAACCGGTACTGGCTGAAATCCCACCACTTTTTGCGGAAAATTCTTTCCAGGACAAACCCCGTCACGATAATCCAGAAAGCCGAGAGTACCATTCCTCCCAAAAACAGGAAGAAAATGTTGTCTCTCAGCTCAAAAAGGAAAATGCTGAAGGACACTGCCGTTATGCCGTATGCCGGGCAGAAGGGCAGGTTCAAAAGTCCCCGGTTCGCAAAGGTCTTTCTCTTTACGGCACCCACTGCCACGCCTGTACACCATCCCAGGAAAGAATACAAAAAGAAAAACCACGCCAGCTCATAATATGTGTTGCCCATTCTTATTTCTCTCCGTCTTTGCCGTAACTACTCCGCTTCATTCATTTTCGCAAGCTTCGCAGCCTGATCCGCCGCCGTGAGGCTGTCTATAATCTCATCCAGATCTCCGTCCAGCACCTCTCCCAGTCTGTGGGTGGTCAGCTTGATCCGGTGGTCTGTCACACGTCCCTGAGGGAAGTTGTAGGTTCTGATTTTCTCAGAGCGGTCGCCCGTTCCCACCTGGCTTTTTCTGGCTTCCGCCTCTGCGTCATGCTGCTTCTGAAGCTCCATATCATACAGTCTTGCCCGGAGCACCTTCAGGGCTTTCTCTTTGTTCTTGAGCTGAGATTTCTCATCCTGGCAGGAGATGACGATACCCGTGGGAATATGAGTCAGACGCACGGCTGAATCCGTGGTGTTGACGCACTGGCCTCCGTTCCCCGAAGCCCTGAACACGTCAAACTTACAGTCGTTCAGATCCAGGTGGAAATCAATCTCCTCCGCTTCCGGCATAATCGCTACCGTGATGGTAGAGGTATGAATTCTCCCGCCAGACTCAGTCTCCGGCACTCTCTGTACCCGGTGGACCCCGCTTTCATACTTCAGCCTTGAATAGGCGCCGTTTCCATTGATCATAAACACAGCTTCCTTGAATCCGCCCAGCCCGTTTTCGTTGAGATTCATCATCTCCACTCTCCAGCGCTGGCCCTCAGCGTATTTTGCGTACATCCTGTAAATCTCAGCCGCAAAGAGAGCCGCCTCGTCTCCGCCTGCACCGGCCCGGATCTCCACGATAACATTTTTCTCATCATTGGGATCCTTTGGCAGGAGCAAAAGCTTCAGGTGATGCTCCAGCTCTGTGGTCTGTTTTTTTGCCTGGGACAGCTCTTCCTTCAGAAGCTCCCTCATCTCCGGATCAGATTCCTCCTCCAGCATAGAGATACTGTCCTCTATGGTCTCCTGATTCTTTTTATATTCCCGATACGCATCCGCAATAGGCTGAAGGTCGCTCTGCTCCTTCATAAGCTTCTGGAAACGTTCGGGATCACCGATCACCGCCGGGTCGCTGAGCAGGTTCAGCACCTCTTCAAAGCGCACCAGCAAATCCTCCAATCTGTCAAACATACACTTCCTCCTATTTCATCTTTCCTGATACAACCCGGTCCAATCCGGCCAGATCTTTTTTGACCTGAATTTGGCCGTAACCGGATTTTCTCATGATCTCTCCCACTTCCGCAGCCTGGTCATACCCGATTTCAAACAGCAGCCAGCCTTCCGGCTTCAGGTATCTTTTGGCCTGCGCCGCGATTTTCCGGTAAAAATACAATCCGTCTTCTTTTCCGTCCAGCGCCTGCAGGGGCTCATGAAGCCTTACTTCTTCTGAAAGAGTCTGTATCTGCGCTGTGGGAATATAAGGCGGATTTGAGACAATCACATCATAGCTTCCCTGTATCTCTGAAAAGAGATCTCCCTGGTACCATTTTACCTGGGCTCCCAGGCGTGTTCCGTTCTGCTTCGCCACTGCAAGGGCTTCTAAAGAAAGGTCAGAGGCCTCCGCCGCTATGCCGGGACAGAGCTTTGCCAGGCTGATAATAATACACCCTGAACCCGTGCAGAGATCCAGAACTCTCATGCCGGGCCGTATCTTCCGGCAGGCCTCTTCCACCAAAATCTCCGTATCCTGTCTGGGAATTAGCACCGATTCATTCACCTGAAAAAGAAATCCCATAAATTCCTGCTCCCCGGTAATCTGCTGAAGAGGGATATGAGAGGCTCTCTGCCCGATCAGCCGAAAGTACTTCTCCCTCTCTTCCTCCCGCATCTCTTCCTCCCGGCACAGAAGGAACTGGGCCCTGCTCTTATGAATCGTAAATTCCATGAGATACCAGGCGTCCGTGGCCGCATCCGGGATCCCCGCAGCGGCAAGGCTCTCCTGGCCTCTCCTGCAGGCTTCCCGCAGGGTCATCTTCCCCTCCCCGGTCATGGCGCCGCCGTAGCTGCCGTGTTCTGGGAAACCTCCTGCCCATGGCTTGATTCTTCCGAAGAAGAATCCGGCGCCAGATCATAGTTCATTCCAAACTGTTCATTCTGGAATTTTTTCCAGTCAAATACCGCCTCCACAGAGGCAATGGCCACCTCTATCATGGAATCATCCGGCTCCTTGGTGGTCAGATGCTGCAGCGCCATCCCCGGACGGCTTAAAAGATTGACAAATTTGCTGTCTGAACTTCCCGCAAGGCGGATAAATTCATAGGAAACTCCCGCAATCACAGGAAGAAGGGCGATTCTCAGCACAATCCTCCAGAATGCCGTATTCACATGAATCACCATAAACAGCGGAATGCTGAATACCATGATAAACACGATGCTGATAAACATAACGATAAACAGGAAACTGGTTCCGCACCGTTTATGTTCCCTGGAGCTTGCCCTCACATTCTCAACCGTCAGGGGAAGCCCGTGTTCAATGCAGTTTATGCACTTATGCTCCGCGCCATGATACATAAAGGTTCTCTGTATATCCTTCATCCTGGAAATCAGTCCCATATACAGCAGAAAAATTCCCAGGCGCACCAGACCTTCCAGAATCACAATCAGAACTTCCGAAGAAATCACCTGCCGGATTCCCCTGGAAATAAAATAAGGAAGCATCATAAACAGAGCCACGGAAATAATCAGGGAAAAAATCACGGTCAGCGTCATAAGGAAATCATTGTCCTTCTTCTCCGCTTCCTTTCTGGCCTCTGCCTCCAGCTTCTCAGACTCCTGAATCAGCTTTTTTTCGCATTTTTCCAGGATACGGGCAGCTTCCTCTTCCTTTCCCTGGCTCCTTAGCCGGTCAGCCTTTTTCCTGGCCTTCCGCCTCTCCTTGTCCTCCCGTTCCTGCCTCTCTTCCTCCGTCTCTTCGGCAAATAAAGAGGCGGAAAACATCAGCGTCTTCATCCCCAGAACCAGAGAATCAAAAAAATTAACCACACCCCGGATGATCGGAAGCTTTACGAATTTTTTCCCCGCAAGCCTGCCCCCGCATTCCTGTGTGTCCACTACAATCTGCTGGTCGGCTGTACGGACCGCCACTGCGTAACGGCTGCCGTTCCGCATCATTACGCCCTCGATCACCGCCTGACCGCCAATTCCCGATGGTTTCATATCCTCGCCTTTCTTAATATACAAAAGGGGCCGCCGCTACCCTTCCGCCTTGTGCCGAAGCTTCGCAACTGCCCCTATCCAGTCTCGTATTACTGTGCTTTGATTCCATACTTCTTATTGAACTTGTCAATACGGCCGCGGGCAGCTACTGCCTTCTGCTGTCCTGTATAGAATGAATGGCACTTAGAACAAACTTCAACATGAATGTCCTTCTTTGTGGAACCTGTTACAAAAGTATTTCCACAGTTGCAGGTAACCGTTGCCTGATAATAATTTGGATGGATTCCTTCCTTCATTTCTTTCACCTCTCTGCTTATTTTGTGAACTGCTTATCCCGGCCCTATGCCGGAATCCATTCCCGGTCAATGCTGCTCTCTCATCCTCTGCGGATCTTTCGATCCCTCACTCAGGCAGCAAGCTTTCCCGGACTATCCCTGCAAGTCCCTGCAGTTAAGCTCCCAGAAAGGAGAATCCCTTCCCGCAAAAGAGCGATGTTATTGTACCACAGGCCACAGACAAATGCAACCGTTTTATTTCCGGTTTAAATAATTCTTAGAGTGGCGATTTCAAAGGGTTTCAGCTCAAGCTCGACTTCATTTCCCTCTGTCCGCAGCTCTTTCTCATTTTCCTCTAGCATATTGCAGAGATACGCTTTCCGAGGCCCTTCTCCCAGATGAAGCTTAAGCCTGGTTCTCCGATTGAAAGCTTCATAGAGCCGAAGCACCGTTCCCTGTCCGTCCTCCGCCTCTTTTACTACCTCCGGAATTACGTTGGGCACATCCACGGCCAGGGCTGAATATGTGCCCGGAAGCGTGCCCGGATGGTTCTCCTTGACGATTCCTCTCATGGGATTATTCAGAGCGTAGGCTTTCTGGATGGTACCGGCCTCCCGGAAATCTCCCCTGTGGGGATAGATGGAGAAGCAGAAGCTGTGATGTTCTTTATCCGCCTGGGGATTGGGATAGGTGGCGGACTTCAGCATGGAGACTCCAATCACCCCGTCGTGAACACTGACTCCGTATTTGCAGTCGTTGAGGATGCTGACTCCGTAGCCGTTTTCTGACACATCCATCCACTTGTGCATGCACACTTCAAACCTGGCGAAATCCCAGGAGGTGTTGTAATGGGTTTTTCTGGAAACATTTCCGTACTGGATCTCAAATACAGCCTCGTCCGTGTGAATATCCACCGGGAAAAGGGATTTCAGAAGAATCTTTTTTTCTCTCCAGTCGATTTCATTCTGGATCCGAAGCTCCCGGCTCCCAGCGCACAGGGAAAGAGTCTGCTCAATCACAGAATCCAGATACTGCCTGCGGATCCGCAGGGAGACTCTTACCGGTCCCTCTTCTGTCACCTGGATCTCCTGAACCTCTGTGAGCTCCCAGGATTTTTCTTTATAATAATGATTGATATCCCAGGCATCGTAGTTGTGGGGGCGATCCTCATAGGTCATAAGAACGTTTCCTCTCTGCCCCTCCTTTAAGAGTTCCCTCTGGTTCTCCTTATCATAAATAGAAGTAATCTGTCCTTCCTCAGAGAGAGCCACCCGCAGGAATTCATTCTCCAGCTCATGGCAGGAAACCTTCAGGCCGCAGGAATGCTCCCAGGGCTTTTCCTGCTCCTTAAGCCTATACGATGCATATCCTTTGGAGGGAACTTCAGAGAGCCAAGCCAAAAGGCTGCCGTCTCCCATCCGCTGTACAGGCTGCTCTTTTTCCCCATCCCACAGAACCGGACTTACAAGCCCCTTGGGACAGTCAAAGATTACCGCACCTTCCCCTGGCATGCCGTTGGGATTGAAGACTACAAGAGAGCCCTGAGGTGCCTGTACCTTCTCTGTCACTGCCAGCAGAGCCTTGTCCAGCAGCTTATTTCCTGCATCCAGGAGTTTTTCATACTCCGCTTTTGAATCCTCATATACCTCGAAGATGGAGGATCCGGGCACGATATCATGGAACTGGTTGCGAAGAGCTATCTCCCAGAGCTCCTCCAGCTCCTGCTTGGGATAGGGAAGTCCCGCAAGGTCCTTGGCCATGCTGGAGAAAAGCTCCGTATTTTCCAGCAGGAATTCACTGCGGCGGTTATATTTTTTATTTCTTGCCATAGAAGTATAGGTGCCCCGGTGATACTCCAGGTAAAGCTCTCCCACCCAGACCGGCAGGTATTTTTTATCTTTTACATGGTCTTCCAGAGTATGGAAGAAATTCCCCGCCGTACTCATAACCGTCTGGGGGCACCCCGGAATTCCCCTGGCCAGCCGTCTCTGGTTTTCCAGCATGTCCCTGACAGGGCCGCCGCCCCCGTCTCCATAGCCAAAGGACATAAGTGCCTCATGGTTGAGATATTTCTGACTGTACCTCTCCCAGCCGCCTTTTACCTGGGAAGGATTGATGTATGCGTTGTAGGTGGTAAAGTGCTCCGTCTCTGTGCCCCCTTCCACCGCAGCCTTATTATAGTCCCGGCTGGGGCTGAAATGGGTGAGGATCCTGGTACCGTCGATGCCCTCCCACATAAAGGTGTCGTAAGGCATCTTATTAAACTCATTCCAACTGATCTTAGTGGTCATGAAATAGCGGATCCCGCATTTCTTCATAATCTGGGGTAAGGCCGCAGAGTATCCGAACACATCGGGCAGCCACAGGATCTCGTTATCCTTGCCGAATTCCTCCCGGAAAAACTTCTTGCCGTACAGGAACTGGCGCACCAGGGATTCCCCGGAGGTCAGGTTGCAGTCCGCTTCCACGAACATACCTCCCTCCGTCTCCCAGCGCCCTTCTTTTACCCGCTGCCGGATCTGCTCGTAGACCTCCGGCGCATTTTTCTTCACATATTTGTAAAGCTGCGGCTGGCTTGACATAAAGATGTACTCCGGGTACTGTTTCATCAGCTCCAGCACCGTGGAAAAGCTGCGCACCGCCTTATCCTCTGTGACGGCCAGGGTCCACAGCCAGGCCACGTCAATATGGGTATGCCCCACACAGTAGATTTTCTCCTGGCTTTCCTGGGTATATTTCCCGTAAAACTCCTTCTCGATATATTCCTGAGCTTCCTTCAGAGACGCTTCGTATTCCGGCGAATGCTCTTTCCGCAGATCCAAAAGATTCAAAGATTCATTCAAAGTCAGGATAATATTCCTGAAATCCCGGCTCTCAGGCGGCAGCAGTCTGGCCACCTCATAGGGAACCGACACATCGTAATAGTATTTCTCCGTACTCCTGTGAAGCACCTTGACACAGGAATCCATCACCAGGCGGAAGTTATGATCCCCTGTGAAGGCCGAAAGTACAATCCGAAACCTCTCCCCTCCCTTGGCAGACTCAGTGAGGATTATCTCCCGGTGGTTCACATCCAGTCCCTGGATTCTCTTCCCGTTTACAAAAATGGAAAACTGTGGATTCGTGGCGTCCCACTCTCCCTCTCTTCCCGTCTTCAGCTCGTAGACGGCACACTTTCCCTCAAAGCTCTCCGGCAAGGTCACTGTGGTCTCAAACCAGAAATACTCTCTGTGGCCGCCCCAGAGTTCTCCCTCTTTCAGCACTTCCCAGGAATCTGTATTCAGATTCCCAATCTCTTCAAACCTCTCCCTGGTCTTTAAAAACCGATACTCCCTAATAGGGCAAACGTCGGTATAGATCAGCTCTTTTATGTCACTGATCAGCTTCCCCACTCTCTCTTTAATAAAAATCATTTTCTGCCTCCTTTGTCCTAAAAATACTTTGTACTAACAACCCATTTTGGGGAGCCGCGCAGACCAAGTCAAAGAACGCAGCTCCCCCTCCATTATTATAGTTTTATTTATCTTTTATTTTTCCATCCCACTGGAACTCGCCTTCCTCCACCGGCAGCCTCTTTTCTACCGGCAGGATCTCCGGGAAAGGCTTATGGGGCTCCGTCTGGTACCAGTAAGCAGTGGAAGACCAATCGTCGCTTCTGTGGTTGGCGTGTCCGTGCTCAATGGTGACTTTGATGGATTTCTCAAACATAATGGGATCCTTGATATGGTATCTGTAGTAGGTAATCTTCCCTTTCCAGTTATCTTTCCCTCCAAGAATCAATCCATGGTAGGGAGCGCTGTACTCCTGGGTAGGGCACCATGCCATATTCACGTAGTCCTCTGTGCCGGTTCCATGCAGTCTCGGGGGCCACGGTTCTCCGTCAATGAAAATCATATCGTCTCCTTCCCCTGGCCAGTCCCAAAGACCGCCTGGGTTCAGGTTGTGAATATTCACATTGCAGCCCACGTAATGCCCCTTTCCTTCCGCCTCCATAAGGACATAGTTCCCTTCTCCCGTAAGGTTGCTTCCTCCGAAACACCAGTCTCTGTGAGAGCTGCACTGTTCTTCGGAAATCCCTTCTGTAGGAAGCTCACGGTTCCATTTGGCATGGAAACGAAGAAGATCTCCCGGAAGGCTGTCATACTCTTCATAGTCTACATAGTAATAGAAAAGCAGTTCCCGCCCGCTTTCATTGGTAATCGTCATGCGGGCGCCGCTCTCAAAGGGCATGGGGAACCAGCAGTTAAATCCTCTGCCGTCTTCCGGGCTCATCTGCAGGGGTTCGCTGACAAAATTTCTGCTCATAGCATGGCCCATTCCAAAAAAGTCCCCTGTGGGAGCCAGTACGCTGGGTTCTTCCTCTCCGTCCCAGTAAAATCTTAAAACAGATTTTCTCAGATAATGTTTCTCTTCGATTATATCATCATTCGCCAAAGTAATCCAGATATGTGTAATACATCCTGGTCCTTTTACGTCAAAGAATGTAAAAGTCTCGCCGGGCTGCACGTGGATCCGGTCATCGTTGCCGCCGGTACGGTCATAGCTGGATACTCGCATTCTCTTTGAATCTCTGGCAGCCGCAATCGTTGAGAGGGATGCCGGTATGTAACTGTTACCCATAATTATAAACCTCCATTTGAATTGTGTTCATGTTTCTATCTTTATCCTTTGATGCCGGATGTCTTGATGCCCTCTGTAATATGCCGCTGAAAGATAAAAAACAGAATAATAATAGGCAGAGAGGCCACGCAGGAAGCGGCCAGGACAAGATTCCATTCCACCGCCTGAGAGCTTTTGAAATTTGCAATGGCAATCTGCACCAGCCACAGCTCCCGGTCCTGGGCCACGATCAGAGGCCACAGATAGTTGTTCCAGTTGGCCAGGAAAAATGACACAGCCAGGGTCACTGCAATGGGTTTTGCCAGAGGCAGAACGATTTTCAAAAACACTCCAAAATAAGATGCTCCGTCGATTTTGGCTGATTCCTCCAATTCTCTGGGAATTCCCAGAAAAAACTGCCGGAACAGGAAGATCCCATAGGCATTGGGAATCATGGGAATAATAATTCCCCACAGATTATTGATCAGCCCCATCTGCTTAACAATGATAAACAGAGGAATCATGATTACCGAAAAGGGAATCATAAGGGTACTGATGATCCAGGTAAAGATAATCTTTTTCCCTTTAAATTCCAGCCGGGCCAGGGCGTACCCGGACATAGCATGGAAAATCAGCGCCACTACCGTTACAATCGTTGCCACAAAGAATGAATTCCAGATATTGGCCCCCAGATTTTCTTCTGTAAAAACTGTAATGTAATTATTCAATGTCAGCGAAGATAAACTGGGAAGCAGTTCCATGCTGAAAATATCTTCATTTTGTTTAAAGGAGCTGATCACCATTACGTAAACGGGGAAGACAATAATCAGGGCGATTACGATCATCAACGCAATCAACAAACCCTGCTGTAATTTTTTCTTTTTTTTCATGATTCCGTGCCCTCCCCGCTTCTCATTATTTTCATCTGTGCCAGCGTTAAAAACATGATGATAATAAACAGCACAAAGGCCAGCGCAGAGGAATATCCTAGCTCAAAGGTCGTAAATGCTTTTTCATAAATATAAAGAACCGACGTGGTGGTGGCACTTGCGGGCCCTCCGCCTGTCATAACATTAATTAAATCGAAAGCCTGAAACGCCCCGATGGCGCACATAACTAAAACAAAAACGCTGGTCTCCTTGATCAGTGGGACGGTAATCTTAAAGAATTTCTGGAAGGCTCCCGCCCCGTCAATCTCCGCCGCTTCATAATAATCCTTAGGAATATCTTTGATGGCCGCCAAAAACAAGATCGTGTTATAACCCAGTACCAGCCAAATCCCTACCACGGCTACCGAAGGAAGGGCCTGCTCAGTAGAAGCCAGAAATCTCTGTTTTTCTCCCCCAGCCCAGATAATAATCTGATTCAAAAATCCGTTCATCGGATTGTACATAAAGGACCACACAATACCTGCGATAACCGTTGAGATCGCATAGGGAAGGAAAACCGCCGTGCGGAAGAAGGACTGAAGCCTGCCGTGCAGAGCATTCAGCAGCGCTGCCAGCAGGAGGGCTAAAACAAACACCCCAGGCACATACATAAGCGCATATTTTATAGTCGTCCAGACACTATCTATAAATCTCTGGTCCTTTATCATTCTTGAATAATTGTCAAATCCCGTAAAGACCATCTCCGACAACCCATTCCAGTTATGCAGGCTGATGTAAAAAGCATAGATAATCGGAATAAAGACAAAGACCAGCAGCCCCAGAACATCAGGCAGAAGCATTCCGTATGCGGTCAGGGCCTCTTTATTCAATTTCCGGACTCCTTTTCTTTTCTTCACAGCAAATCACACCTCTTTCTATAAAAATTGCCGCAGAGACAGGGATTCAGCGAATTCTCTGTATGCTTACCTCTGCGGCAACTTATTCTTAAATTGTTTTTACTTTCCCCTGTTTGCCAAAGGCAGCAGAAACCCTCTCCAAATTTTTTTGTTTCTATAAAGTGCCCTCATATGTGCTGAGGAAATCATTTACCTGCGCTTCTGCATCCGTCACACAGTCTTCTACACTGATGCTTGTGTCAAAGTATGCGGACTGCAGCATATCCTGAAGAATTGTGGATACTTCTGCAGGGAGCCTCATCTCCGGCGCCTCTGTTCCCAGAACCTGGGAAGTGAACACTTCTTTCAG
>DVGR01000182.1 GCA_018712605.1 Candidatus Choladousia intestinigallinarum | reverse complement strand
GTATGACACGGTCTGATTTTTATGCGAGCATAAATCATCCCGTATCATACCTGATGGATGAACTGTTACATGAAGATCAAGAGACAGCGAAAAAAGAATTGACATGTACTCTGGCAGGTTGTATGATAAATGAGCAGTAAAGACAGATATGTTATTTTGCGGAAATGACGGAATTGGCAGACGTGCAGGATTTAGGTTCCTGTGTCGAAAGGCGTGAGGGTTCGAGTCCCTTTTTCCGCATTAGATAATGATAATCCGAATCCGGTGCCTATAGGGGGCGGCTTCGGATTTTTAGTATATCTTGAGTGTTAGGCGGCATCGTGAATGATACAGCCGATTTAACTGCGAACGGCAAGAAGCAGCTAAATGAGATTGGGGGATTGCTTGTGAATAAAGAGTGGTCGGAACTTAACAAAGTAATGCAAACACAAATGAGGAAGAGTGATACCTATGAAGCAGGTATCGATACATTATTTGAACTGCGGAACCGGCTAATGAAAACTTTAACTACATTCTATAACGAACTAAATAGAGAAGAATTTGATGCAATTCCTTTTTTAAATACGGACGGTTATCATAGCAAAACCATTGCATATTCAATCTGGCATATATTTCGGATTGAGGATATAGTCGCACATATCTTGATAAGCGAAGATGAACAAGTGTTCTGTACGGGAAATTATCAGGAGCGAATTCATTCGCCTATCATAACAACAGGAAATGAACTTGTAAAACAGCAGATTGCAGATTTTTCGAAGCAGCTAAATTTGGAAGAGCTTTATTCATACATTTTTGAGGTAAAAGCAAGTACAGAAAAGATAATCAAAAGTTTGTCTTATACCGAATTGAAAAAGAAAGTATCAGAACAAAGAAAAGAATACTTAAAATCGTTAAATGTCGTCAGTAATAATGAAAACGCAATTTGGCTGATTGATTACTGGTGTAATAAAGATATACGAGGGCTGATTCAAATGCCGTTTTCAAGACATTGGATTATGCATATAGAAGCAAGCATACGCATCAGGAATAAAATACATCTGAAGTGATGTGACATTTTTGAAGAGAAAAATGAGCTGCAATGGTCACAAGTAAAATTGTAAATAATGAGGATAGGAGATTGCATGGAACAAATTCAAAAAAATTTAATTGCCTATACAGTTGCATGTGTCAATGAGTTTGCAAAGCGTAAATCGCTTCATCCACAGAAAGCTTTTTTACTTAGTCCCCGCAGGAATCAAAGCTGAAGGTACGGCTTTTATCCTGCGGGGTTTTTGTGCTGTGAATGCCATCCGCCGCTGTTTTGCTCATCTTCGGGCGTTCAGCTCATCGGGGATGTCCGATACCATAAAAGATTGACGCAGAGAAGGGAAAATGGTACGATAAGCGGAGAAGTTTTCGCAGGAAAATGTGCGGCTGGGATAAGGGAAGCCGACACATTTTCAGAAAGGAAGTGTACAGAAGAGATGACCACATTAGATAAACTTCCTGTAGGGAAGAGAGGCACGATTACGCAGGTAGACGGCGAAGGGCCTTTGCGGTGCCGGCTGCTGGATATGGGCCTGATTCCGGGGACGGTGGTACTGGTCCAGAAAGTGGCGCCTATGGGCGACCCCATTGAAATACATATCCGGGGATATGAGCTGACTATACGTCTGGAAGATGCCAGGGAGATTCACGTGTCGGAGGAGGAGAGAGCATGATTTTTGCACTTGTAGGCAACCAAAATTGCGGAAAGACCACTCTCTTTAATCAACTGACCGGTTCTAACCAGCACGTGGGCAACTTTCCAGGGGTGACAGTAGATCAGAAAATGGGAACCATACGCCAGGACAAGAGCTGCTCTGTGGTGGATCTTCCGGGAATTTATTCCATCAGGCCTTACACAAATGAGGAGATCGTCACCAGAGATTTTGTGCTTCAGGGAAAGCCGGACGGGATCATTAATATTGTGGATGCCACGAATATAGAGAGAAATCTGTATTTGACGCTGCAGCTTATGGAAATGCATGTTCCTATGGTTCTGGCCCTGAATATGATGGATGAGGTGCGCAAAAACGGAGGAACCATCGATATCCCCAAGATGTCGAAGGCCTTAGGGATTCCGGTTATCCCCATCAGCGCCGTGAAAAATGAAGGTGTCTCAGAGCTGGTGCGGATCGCTGTGGAAACGGCTAAGAACAAACAGTACCCTAAGGTGATGGATTTCTGCGAACCAGGGCCCGTCCACCGGTGTATACATGCGGTTTCGCACATGATTGAGGATCACGCCCAGAGACTTGGCATATCTTCAAGATTTGCCGGAACAAAGCTCATAGAAGGGGATCCTGATATTATCCAGCGTCTTGGTCTGAACCAGAATGAGCTGGAAACTATGGAACATACCATCCGGGAGATGGAGCAGGAAGAGGGACTGGATCGTAATGCGGCCCTGGCTAAAATGCGTTATGATTTTATAGACAAAGTCTGTCAGCAGTCCGTGGTCAAGTGTCATGAAAGCAGGGAACACATCAGAAGTATGCGGATTGACCGGGTACTTACGGACAAATATTTGGCGCTGCCTCTTTTTCTTATAATTATGCTGGGAGTCTTTGGGGTAACGTTTGGTTTTGCGGGGACGACGCTCAGCGATCTGATGGCAGCGGGGATTGACTGGGTAACAGGAGTCGTGGACAGGGGACTGGAGGCGTATGGGATCAATCCCGTGGTACACAGCCTGGTGATCGACGGCGTATTTGCGGGAGTGGGAAGTGTGCTGAGCTTTCTGCCGATTATCGTGGTTCTGTTTTTCTTTCTCTCTATTTTGGAGGATACTGGCTATATGGCCAGGGTGGCGTTTGTGATGGACAAGCTGCTGCGTAAGATCGGTCTTTCCGGCCGGAGCTTCGTCCCCATGCTGATTGGCTTTGGATGTTCCGTGCCGGCTATAATGTCCACCAGAACCCTTGCCTCCCAGAGAGACAGGAAAATGACCATTTTGCTGACTCCCTATATGAGCTGCTCCGCCAAGATTCCCATTTATGCTGTTTTTGCAGCGGCTTTCTTTCAGAAATATCAGGCTTTCGTGATGATTGGCCTGTACATATTTGGGATCGTGATCGGGATTTTGTGTGCTTTGATTTTAAAAAATACCGCTTTTAAAGGGAATCCGGTGCCTTTCGTTATGGAGCTGCCCAATTACCGGTTTCCGTCCTTAAAAAGCGTGCTGCTGCTGATGTGGGATAAAGCCAAGGATTTTATTCAGCGTGCTTTTTCCGTTATTTTTGTAGCTACGGTAGTCATCTGGTTCCTGCAGACCTTTGATATGCGTCTCAATCTGGTGACTGACAGTGCGGACAGCCTTCTGGCCATGATTGGGAAGGCAATTTCCCCTATCTTTGCGCCTCTGGGATTTGAAGACTGGAGAGTGTCCACGGCGCTGATTACAGGCTTTACGGCGAAAGAGACTGTGGTAAGTACCATGAGCGTCCTTCTGGGAACTTCCATGGAAAAGCTGGGCGGGGCCCTGGCTGCTGTATTCACTCCGGTGACGGCTGTGAGTTTCCTGGTATTTACGCTTCTGTATACACCGTGCGTGGCTGCCATTGCGGCTATCCGCCGGGAACTTGATTCAGGGTGGAAAGCTCTGGGTGTGGCGGCGCTTCAATGTCTGGTGGCGTGGCTGGCCTCCTTTGCCGTATATCAGGTGCTGCATCTGATTGCAGGATAAAGAAAATTTTCCGCCGGGGATAGAATAAAAAAAGAGAAGAGGAGAGAAAAAATGTCAATAGAGATTGTAAGAGAGTATCTGAAAAAATGGAATGCCGATCAAAAGATTCAGGAGTTTGATGTCTCCAGCGCTACTGTGGAGCTGGCCGCCCAGGCGGTGGGCTGCCAGCCGGCCAGGATTGCCAAGACCCTGTCCTTTCTGGTGGACGGGCACTGTGTACTGATTGTTGCAGCAGGCGACGCCAAGGTTGACAACCAGAAGTACAAGGCGTGTTTCCATACCAAGGCAAAGATGCTGGGATATGAAGAAGTGGCTCAGAGGGTGGGTCATGCAGTAGGAGGCGTCTGCCCCTTTGGTGTAAAAGAGGGTGTGGAGATCTGTCTAGATGAGTCTCTGAGACGGTTTGAGACTGTATTTCCGGCAGCGGGAAGCAGCAACAGCGCAATAGAAGTGACATTGCCGGAGCTGGAAGAGTATTCAGGCAGCAGCCGGTGGGTGGATGTCTGCAAGGGCTGGCAGGAATAAAGGTTGTGTTTTAAGGGGATTTATAGTAAAATGAGAACTGCCCCAGACAGCACAGTTCCTGATACTGGCGGCAGAAAGGAGAGATGCGGTATGGATATGCAGGCAGTTGTTTGGCTGGTACTTCTGGTTCTTTTGCTGGCAGTGGAAGCCGTGACTCTGGGACTTTCCACTATCTGGTTTGCAGGGGGCGCCCTGGCTGCCTTCGTGGCTGCAGTGGCGGGAGCCGGCCTTCCGGTTCAGATTGCGCTGTTTTTTGCGGTTTCTATCCTTCTGCTGATCTTTACCAGGCCGGCGGCCATGCGGTGGCTGGAGCATAAAAAGACAAGAACGAATGCCAGAAGCCTGATTGGGGATACTGGGATCGTCACAGAAGAGATTAACAATCTGGAGAGCCGGGGGCAGGTACAGGTCAGAGGACAGATCTGGACGGCCAGAACCGTCTCGGATGAAAGCAGAGTTTTGGCGGGAAGCCGTGTGAAGATTGAGAAAATCAGCGGCGTGAAGCTGATTGTGAAGGAGGAACAGAGATAATGGCAGATATGTTTAATTTTTCAGCGGGGCTTATTCTTGTGATTTTACTGATTGTCCTGGTGCTGGCAGTGGCGGCATCCTGTGTGAAGATCGTGCCTCAGGCTCAGGGGTTTGTGGTTGAGCGTCTGGGGGTATATCTGGCTACCTGGGATGAGGGGCTGCATTTTAAGGTTCCGTTTCTGGACAGGATCTCAAGAAGAGTGAATTTAAAGGAGCAGGTTGTGGATTTTGATCCTCAGCCGGTGATTACGAAAGATAATGTCACCATGCGGATTGACACGGTTGTATTTTTTCAGATTACGGATCCCAAGCTGTTTACCTACGGTGTGGAGAATCCTATTATGGCGATTGAAAATCTGACAGCCACTACTTTGCGGAATATTATCGGCGATATGGAGTTGGATGAGACTCTTACGTCCAGAGAGGTTATCAATACTAAGATGAGATCTGCCCTGGACGTGGCTACGGATCCGTGGGGGATTAAGGTAAACCGGGTGGAGCTGAAGAATATCCTTCCTCCTGCGCAGATCGTTGACGCTATGGAGAAGCAGATGAAAGCGGAGCGGGAGAGACGTGAAGCCATTCTTATTGCTGAGGGTGAGAAGAAATCTTCCATCCTGGTGGCGGAAGGAAAGAAGCAGTCTGCCATTCTGGATGCTGAGGCTGAGAAGCAGGCGGCGATTTTAAGGGCAGAGGCTGAGAAAGAAAAGATGATCCGGGAAGCCGAAGGGCAGGCGGAAGCGATTCTTAAGGTGCAGACGGCTAAGGCGGAAGGGATCCGCATGATTAAAGAGGCCCAGGCTGACCAGGCAGTGCTGACCCTGAAGAGCTTTGAAGCTCTTGAAAAAGTGGCGGACGGACAGGCGACGAAGATTATTATTCCATCGGAAATACAGAACGTAGCCGGATTGATAAAGGCTGCGGCGGAGGTTGCGAAAGACTGAGAATAGGGAGGATAAAACCATGGATTTAAAAGGAAGGAACTTTTTAACATTAAAAGATTTTTCGCCGGAAGAGATTGGATATCTTTTGGATTTATCCGCAAAGCTGAAGGAAGAGAAGAAAAAAGGGATCGCAGGACCTCTGCGCATGGGAAAAAACATTGCCTTGATTTTTGAGAAGACCAGTACCCGTACCAGATGTTCTTTTGAAGTGGCGGCCCATGATCTTGGGATGCAGGTGACATATCTGGATCCGGCCAGCTCGCAGATTGGGAAGAAAGAGAGCATCCGGGATACGGCTAGAGTGCTGGGAAGGATTTATGACGGAATTGAATACCGGGGATATGGACAGGAGATCGTGGAAGAACTGGCGAAGCATGCAGGGGTGCCTGTATGGAACGGCCTTACCAACGAATACCACCCCACACAGATGCTGGCGGATTTGCTGACGATTCGGGAGCATTTAGGAGAGCTGAAAGGGAAAAAACTTACCTACATGGGGGATGCCCGCTACAATATGGGAAATTCTCTGATGGTCGCCTGCTCTAAGATGGGCCTGGATTTTACGGCGTGTACGGATAAAGAATATTTCCCCCAGCAGACTCTGGTGGATGAGTGCAGAAAATATGCCCAAGAGAGCGGCAGTACGATTACCTTGACAGAGAGTCTGGAAGAGGGACTTAAGGATGCGGATGTGGTTTACACGGACGTCTGGGTGTCTATGGGAGAGCCTGCGGATGTTTGGGCGGAGAGAATCGAGAGGCTGCGGCCTTACCAGGTGAATGAAAAAGCAATGTCATACGCCAAAAAGACGGCAATCTTTATGCACTGCCTTCCGGCTTTTCATGATTTGGGAACGGAGATAGGCAGGGAGATTCACGACAAATTCGGTCTGGATGCCATGGAAGTGACAGACGAAGTGTTTGAATCCGCTCAGTCAGTGGTTTTTGACGAGGCGGAGAACCGGATGCATACCATTAAGGCCGTGATGGCGGCGACTCTGGGACTTGTATGATGAAGCCGGGACATAAATTCCACAAAGATTCCACAGCGCTGGAGATTTTCAGTATAGGAGCTTCCGTGCTGATTTTGATACTGGCCGTACTGTTTTTGACAGGGCTTCTCCAGCGGCCGATGATGCTCTACTGTATCCTCTCACTGGGAGTATTTCTTCACTTCCTCTTGGGAACTGCTAATCTTTTGAGGGGGAAAAAGCTTCTGGCAGGGTGCATGTTCTGCGTCTGCGTAATTTATATCGGTATT
>DVGR01000181.1 GCA_018712605.1 Candidatus Choladousia intestinigallinarum | reverse complement strand
CCGTTCTCAGGATCTCTGCTGAGATTTACGCCAACGGAAATCCATCGGATACTTCCGTCAAGATCGGCAATACGGCACCTATCGTAACTCCAATATCTGCCGATCTCAAATTCCCGCAGAAGCTGGTCTCTGCTGAATTTTCTTTGGATGCGCTTCACGTCCCCATCTGAAAACACTCTGGAGACCCCCTGGTCTGTCACTTTCCCATACTTTTGATACTGAACCAGATGAACCCGTTCACGTCCCTCCAGAAGTAATTCTTCAACTGTATCCATAGTGAGATTTGCCTGAAGATAACAGTAAAGATCTGAATACAAATCTGTTGGTATGGGTCTTCTCTGTGCGGACCGTGACGGATAACCAGACAGATAAGACAGTTCTTCCGTAATTCCGATAGCTTTTATGGGCCTTCCATTCTCATCACAAAGCATCCGGTAAGACAGAGTCGCCCAGCCGTAACAGCTCGTTCGAAGATACTGAATCCTAAAATTACCGCTGCCCTGCATCCGTCCCCCCAAAAGCTCCCGGGCAAACCCACGGAAGTCTTCCGCAGATCCGCTGTGTATCCTGCCGCTCTCAATCAGTGATTCAGGAAAATCCTTGTAAATTGTCTGGCGCCCCTCTAAAAGGCCGTGCGTATAAAGCATTCGAAAAGCTTTTGACTTTATATCCACCTCCCAGAGCAGATAATCTGTCTGATCCGCTACAAAGCTCAGCCATGCCATTTTCTCGTCCAGCCGTCCTTTGAGCTCCTCCAATCCAGAAATATTATGGGAAATCTCAATAATTATGTTTTTCTGCTCATCACTTTCTGATAAAGCCCGCAGCAGCCTGATTCTGCAGGGAATCCAGTTCTTCCCATCTACCGAAACACGGTAATAGGAATTTTGAGGCATTCCACTCCTGGAAACCTCCTGCACATGTTTTTCATAAGCTTCTATGTCGTCAGGGTGAATCTGAATCTGCGCCGTTCTGGCTGCCTCTTCATCCAGAGACAGTCGTCGATAAAACCCAGGACTTACATACAGTAACTTCAGCGTGTCCCCCAATTCAAAAATCCGCACGCCCTCATCGATATATCGAAACATCATCTGCGCAGATACTGGCGGCTCCTGGTACTCCAAAAATCTGCCCTGCAAATCATTGGAGGTATGCATATAGAAATGCTTTTTCTTTTCCTTTTTTGCCATTTCCAAGGCATAATCTGCGTTCCGGAACAGACCGGCATAATCCACTTCTTCTGCTGAAGTAAAGTAAACGCCTATCACCGGCTGACCTGCCTTGTCCATATTATACCCAGCAGCAATCTCAAGAGCCTGCACAAGCCCCGCAGCCTTCTCATATACGGCGTTCCCCGTTATGCTGCCCACCAAAAACACTGTATAAATTCCATGTCCCAGATATCCCGCAAGATCCGTTTCCCTGAAAAAGCGTGAAAGTACATCGGCCACCCATTTGGAATCTTCTTCTTCATCCTGCACTTTGACCTGTTCTTTCTTTATTGAAATCAAAAAAAGAGCGCACATCTGGGCTGCTTTCAGCGTCTGTATGCGCTCCTCTATACTTTCAATAACCGCTTTCCCATTCAGCATATTTTTACCCCCCCCCTAGAAAAAATACAATAAATTCAGTATTCTCCCGCAATAGGGGTATCTCATATCTATAATTGACGTTTAAATTTTGACACTTTTCTTACATTTCACTTTAGCACAATTCTGTTTATACTTCAAGCATTCCTGTCACATTTTTGCATCATTTATATAATCATCACCAGAATTTATTACCAGAATCTATCTGCGCCGCTTATAGGAATTTAAGGAACAAAAAAAGAGGCAGAACGCCTCCTTTTTCTAAAAACGGATTTGTATTTTTCTGTGTATAAAGCCTGTCTTACGCCTGGGGCTGGCTTCTCCTTCTCCCGGTATCACCCTGCGCCACGTTGAGCAGTACCCTGCTGATCCTTTTGTACAGCAGCATGGTAGGCACAGAAATCAATACGCCTTTGATCAAATTCAGCGGCGCTACTGCCAGAAGGGCAAAGCTCCAAACTCCGCTGATCCCCGGATTGATGGCCGCTCCCATTCCAATGATGGTATCCAGAGGCATTCCATAGAGAGAGGCAAAGGCCGGAAGCAGATATAAGGCATTAAATACGGTTCCGAACACAGTAATGCACACAGTACCCGCAAAGAGCGCAAGCTTTGCCGTCTTTTTTGTCTTCTTTAAATGGTAGATAATGGATGCCGGCACTATGAACGAGCACCCTACCACGAAGTTGGCCAAATCTCCCACAAAAGCCGTGGAAGTCCCCTTCACCACCAGCTTCAGAAGAATCTTTACTAGTTCAATCACCACGCCTCCCACGGGTCCCAGGGTAAAGGCCCCGATCATGACTGGAATCTCGCTTAAATCCAGCTTATAGAATTCCGGCGCCAGGAATACCAGGGGAAAATCAAATACATGCAGAATCATCGCCAGCGCTCCCAGCATCCCGCATATTGTAATATACTTTACCTTTCCCACAGAAGCAATGTTGTCTTTAAGTACCTTCACCTCTACAAAGTGTGACACCAGTATGATGGCCGCAATTACTACGGCGCATACCAGCACAAACTGGACGTTATCGCCCACTGCCTGCAACAAACCTGATCCCATTTTCTTATCTCCTTTTCTCATTCGGATGCATTCATGCACCTGTTACTCTTCCGAAAAAACCGGAAGGCTGCCGAACAGAAAAAGTCTCGATTGTTTGTAAATCAAAAAAACCGCATAACAGAATCCTACTCTGCTCCGCGGCTGCTGATCCCTCCGACGCTGTCGAAAGGATTGTATGCTCTTCTCTCATCCAGACTATACTGTCGGTTCCGGAATTCCTCACAAATACTGCTTCTGTCAGGTCACCGGATCAGCCGTTTGCACGGGTTGCGGACTTTACCGCCGGTGGGGACTCTCACCCCGCCTCGAAGACTTTCCCTTATTCAGGACACCAGAAAGCTTTTGTCTTGCTTCCTGCAGTTCCATGGAATATCATACCACTATATCCTCATGATTTCAATCCCTTTTTTGGCTGAGTTGATCCATTTTTTTACAGTGGTTTTTCTTGACAGAAAAAAGAAAACATGCTAATCTATGGAAAATATGTAAGGGAGTAGTCAGCACCTATAACTCTCAGTGTAACAAAGCCAACAGCACTGAAACTTACGTTTCCTGGCTTAGTTTTAAATGACGAGACTTACCTGTTATTAGTGTGTCTAATAGCCGGGTGGTCTTTTTTTATGCCATCCTAAGACGCACGCATAGCATCACCATTCATTATGCATATTATTCATATGCAGAACAAAAGGAGGAATACTATGAAAGAATATCTGGTCAGTCCAGAAGAGGTTCTGAAAGACCAAAACTCATCTTCAGAGGGTCTTACTCAGGCCGAAGCTCAAAAAAGGCTGGAAAAATTTGGCCACAATAAACTAAAGGAGGGTAAAAAGGAATCCCTGCTGAAAAAATTTTTAAAAGAGCTGGCAGATCCTATGATTATTATTCTGATTGTGGCTGCCGCTATTTCCGGGATTACCGCTTTCTATGAAGGCGAATCCTTCACAGACGTGATCATTATCCTTGCGGTAGTGATTATCAATGCGGTGCTGGGTGTGTTTCAGGAAAGCAAAGCAGAGGCTGCCATCGCCGCCCTGCAGGAAATCGCCGCCGCCACCAGCAAAGTGCTCCGCGATGGAAAAATGGTGATTCTGAAAAGTGAAGATCTGGTTCCCGGGGATGTAGTTCTCCTGGAGGCCGGTGATTCTGTCCCTGCAGACGGGCGTATCCTGGAGTCCGCCAGTATGAAGATCGAGGAAGCGGCCCTGACGGGAGAATCTGTTCCTGTAAATAAAATCGTAAAGCTTCTGAACCTGGACGGCGAAAAAGATATCCCCCTGGGCGACCGAAAAAATATGATGTACATGGGCTCCACAGTGGTCTATGGGCGAGGAAAAGCTGTCATCACCGGAACCGGCATGGACACGGAGATGGGAAAAATCGCTACCGCCCTTTCCCAGGCTCAGGATGAAGAGACCCCTCTTCAGCTTAAGCTGAATCAGCTCAGCAAGATTCTTACTTTTCTGGTAATCGGTATCTGTATCGTAATTTTTGCCGTGGGGCTGTTCAGGGCTTCCGGCTCTGCCGCAGGTATTACGGGAGACGCCATACTTGACACCTTCATGGTAGCCGTTTCCCTGGCCGTAGCAGCCATCCCCGAGGGCCTGGCCGCTGTCGTCACCATCGTTCTCTCCATCGGCGTCACAAACATGTCCAGGAGAAACGCAATTATCCGAAAACTGACTGCCGTAGAAACCCTGGGCTGCACCCAGATTATCTGTTCAGATAAAACCGGTACTCTTACTCAGAACAAAATGACCGTGGTAGACCACGTGTCAGAGGATGAAAAGCTGCTGATGACTGCTATGGCCCTCTGTTCAGATGCGGAGCTTGACCCGGATACTAAGGAAGCCACAGGAGAGCCTACAGAATGCGCTCTTGTAAACGATGCCGCCAAAAATGGGATGCCAAAACCGGAGCTGAAAAAAGCTTATGTGCGTATTGCCGAAGCTCCCTTTGATTCCATGAGAAAGATGATGTCCACTGTCCATGAGACCTCTGACCACAGAATCCTTCAGTTCACAAAGGGCGCTCCTGACGAGGTGCTGAAGCGGTGTACAAAGGCTGTGGTAAATGGATCCGTGGTTCCTATGACTGAGGAAATCCGCCGAAACGCCCTGGAAAGCAACAAATCCATGGCCGACCGAGCGCTTCGTGTTCTCTGCGCAGCCATGCGGGAATGGAACGGGAAGCCTGAAAGCGCTGAACCGGAATTTTTGGAGCAGGATCTTACTTATCTGGGATTGTCCGGCATGATCGACCCGGTGCGTCCCGAGGTAAAGGATGCCATCATTGAATGCCGGGAGGCCGGCATCCGTCCCATTATGATTACCGGCGACCACAAAGATACCGCAGCGGCCATTGCCATGGAGCTTGGCATTATCTCCAGCCCTGATGAGGCAATTACCGGCGCACAGCTCAACGAGATGGATGACGACACCTTTAATCAGAACATTGAGCATTACTCCGTATATGCTCGTGTTCAGCCGGAACATAAGGTGCGGATCGTAAATGGCTGGAAAAGAAAGGGAATGATCACCGCCATGACCGGAGACGGCGTAAACGACGCTCCTTCGATCAAAAGCGCTGACATCGGTATCGGCATGGGAATCACCGGCACGGACGTGACAAAAAATGTGGCCGATATGGTGCTGGCGGACGACAATTTCGCCACCATTGTATCTGCGGTGGAAGAAGGCCGGCGGATTTACGCAAATATCCGCAAAGCCATCCAGTTTTTGCTGGCTTCCAATCTGGCTGAGGTGCTGGCAATCTTCTTTGCCACTCTGATTGGATTTACCATTCTGGAGCCCGTGCATCTTCTGTGGATCAACCTGATCACAGACTGCTTCCCGGCTCTGGCCCTGGGCCTTGAAAAGAGCGAAGCGGACAGCATGAAGCGGCCTCCCAGAGATCCCCGTGAGGGAATCTTTGCCGGCGGCATGGGATTTGACGTATTCTTCCAGGGCTTTATCGTTACGATTCTGGTAATGGTATCCTACCTGCTGGGCCACTATATAGAAAGCGGCGCATGGGAATTTGTAAACAGTCCCGATGGTACTACCATGGCTTTCCTCACTCTTTCTATGGTGGAAATTTTCCACTCTCTGAATATGAGAAGCCGCCGTGGTTCTATTTTCACTCTTAAAAACCACAATATGTTCCTGTATGGAGCTATGATCGTGTCCCTGCTGCTGACCACAGCAGTCATCGAAGTACCTTTCCTGGCTGGAGCCTTTGACTTCACTCCCATTGATCTTGCCGAGTATGCCATTGCTCTTGGACTGGCCTTCCTGATTATTCCCATTATGGAAATCGTAAAAGCCATCCAGCGCAGGCTGCATGTTTAACTGTATATAAAGACGGGGCCGGAATTCCCAAAGGAGATTCCGGCCCCGCTTTTTTTGCCCTGCTATTTCAAAAATCCGTTTATAATCTGCTCTTCTGCTTCTTGCTCTGTGAGGCCAAGAGTCATAAGCTTTACGATCTGTTCCCCGGCAATTTTCCCGATAGCAGCCTCATGAATCAGGGCCGCATCCACATCATTGGCCGTCAGCCCAGGCACCGCCACGATCTTCGCCTGATCCATGATAATAGCATCGCATTCTGAATGGCCGGAGCATTTCGTGTTTCCGGCTATCTTGGACTCAAAGGTCTGAACGGATGAATCCCTGGCTACCGAACGGGACACAAGATCTACGCTGGCATCCTCCCCATTCAGCTCCACTTCATAAGTGCTGACCGCATTCTGGGTTCCATGGGTAAGGAGACGCTCTCTCACGGTCAGGCTGGCGCCTGCATCAAGCTCCGCCTTCGTAACTCTGTCCGTAGAATCTACTCCCCGGATCTGGACCATCTCCATCTCCACTCTGCTGTTTTCCTCCATGTAGACTTCCGTCACAGGGTTCATGATCCTCTTGCCCTGGCCGTCGCCCTCTCCGTAATGCTTTTCCACATACTTCATCCTGGAGTTCTTCCCCACATAAAAACGGTGTATTCCGTCATGCTGGGAATCCTGCTGGCCGCAGTTGCTGATCCCGCATCCGGCAATAATCACCACGTCGCAGTCATCCCCGATGAAGAAATCGTTGTGAACCGTCTCTTTGATCCCGCTTTTGCTGAGAACCACAGGAATGTGGACGCTCTCATTTTTAGTCCCGGGCTTAATCCTGATATCGATTCCCGCACAATCTTTTTTCGTAATAATGTCTATGTTTGCCGTGGTCTGCCGGCCTGCCATCTGGCCGTCCGCCCGGATATTATATGCGCCCTCCGGCACTCCATGAAGATCCGCCACCTCTTCCAATAATCTTGCCTGGATCTCGTCTGTCATCTGTCAAACACTCCTCTCTGACTTTATCCTGCCATACACGATCCCCCGGAACAATCCGTGGATCTGAGCATCACTGTTCCGCAAAGCCTGACAGCTTCCTGCAGGCGTCCACCGCCGAGTCCGTCCCCAGAATCTGCGGCAGGATCTCATCTCTGGAACCATGCTTTACAATGTTTCCCTCTGCAATCACCACGATCTCATCTGCAATATTCAGAATCCGCTCCTGGTGGGAAATGATGAGGACAGAACCCTTAGTCGTGGCCTGCATGCGTTCAAAAACCCGGATCAGATTCTGGAAGCTCCACAGGTCAATCCCTGCCTCCGGCTCGTCAAACACCGCCAGTTTTCCTCCCCTGGCCAGGACGGTGGCGATCTCCACCCGCTTAAGCTCGCCTCCTGAGAGGCTGGCGTTCACCTCACGGCTGATATAGTCTTTGGCGCAGAGGCCCACCTCTGAGAGATATGTGCAGGCTTCCCCCACGCTCAGATGCTTTCCTGAAGCCAAACGCAGAAGATCCAGAACCCGGATCCCCTTAAACCGCACCGGCTGCTGGAAGGCAAAGCTGATCCCCAGTCTGGCTTTCTGGGTCACGTCCATCTCCGTAATATCCACTCCGTCAAAAAGGATCCGCCCGGATGTCGGCTTCTCAATCCCCATGATCAATTTCGCCATAGTGGATTTTCCTCCCCCATTGGGCCCTGTAATCACTACAAATTTTCCATCCTGGATCTCAAGATTCAGATCCTTTATAATCTCCTTTTCTCCTTTTTCGTCGTTTACGTCAAAGGAAAGATTTTCAATTTTCAGCATTCCTTTCCCTGCCTCTCTTTATCTGATTCCGAGAGCTTTCTTCCCGGCTCTTTCTCTGCCCGTTCTAATCCCTAGTACGGCAATAGGATTTTATCACAATTTCATGGTGAGAGCAATTCTTTTTTTCTTCAGATCCACACTCAGAATTTTCACCTCCACAATATCTCCCACGCTTACCACTTCCATGGGGTGACGGATAAATTTCTTATTCGTCATCTGGGAGATATGGACAAGGCCGTCCTGATGCACCCCGATATCCACAAAGGCTCCAAAATCCGTAATGTTTCTCACTGTTCCTTTGAGAACCATGCCCTCTGTCAGGTCCTTCATCTCCAGCACATCGGTCCTTAAGATCGGCTTCGGCATCTCTTCTCTGGGATCCCGGCCCGGCTTGCACAGCTCCTGGACCATATCCCGAAGAGTAGGTTCTCCGATCCCCAGCTTCTGGGCTGTCTTCTTATAATCCCGGATCAGCAATGCTTTGGCCCCTGGCTCTGCCACCCAAGCCTTTGTGTAGCCCAGCTCTTCCAGCAGCTTTCCCGCCGCCTCATAGCTCTCCGGGTGGATGCTGGTGCTGTCAAGGGGATTTTCCCCGCCCTGGATCCTCATAAAGCCTGCGCACTGTTCATATGCCTTTGGTCCTAATTTCGGCACCTTCAAAAGCTCTCTGCGGCTTGAAAATCTGCCGTTTTCCTCCCGGTAAGCCACAATGTTTTTGGCAATCGTCTTCGTTATACCGGAAATATGCTCCATAAGAGGCACGGACGCTGTGTTCAAATCTACACCTACCCGGTTAACGGCGCTCTCCACCACTCCGTCCAAAGCCTCTCCCAGCTTTTTCTGGTTCATGTCATGCTGGTACTGTCCCACTCCGATTGACTTGGGATCAATCTTCACAAGCTCCGCCAGGGGATCCTGTACCCTTCTGGCAATGGACGCAGCGCTTCTCTGGCCCACGTCAAACTCTGGGAACTCTTCTGTTGCCAGCTTGCTTGCAGAGTACACGGAGGCCCCCGCCTCGTTGGTGATTACATACGCCGCCTTTTCTGGAATCTCCTTGAGCATCTCCACAATGATCTGTTCAGATTCCCTGGAAGCTGTGCCGTTTCCCAGGGAGATCAAAGTGATCCCATATTTGCGTATCATTTTGATGACCGTATCCTTGGCTGCCCGGATCTTAGCTTCCGTAGTGGGCGCCGTCGGATAGACCACTGCCGTGTCCAGCACCTTCCCGGTGGCGTCCACCACCGCCAGCTTACACCCGGTACGGAAAGCGGGATCCCATCCCAGAACCACCTGTCCGGCAATGGGCGGCTGCATGAGAAGCTGTTCCAGATTCTTTCCAAACACTTTAATGGCCCCGTCTTCCGCCTTTTCCGTGAGAGCATTCCGCACTTCTCTCTCAATAGCCGGGGCGATCAGCCGCTGATAGCTGTCCTGGATGACCTCTTTTAGAAACGGGGCTGTGTAGGGATTATCCCGGACAATGACTTTTTTCTCCAGATATTGGAGGATTCTCTCTTCAGGCGCCTCTATTTTTACCGTAAGGATCTTCTCTTTCTCTCCCCTGTTCAGGGCAAGAATCCTGTGCCCCGCCGCTTTGCTCACCGGTTCCGAATACTGATAATACATCTCATACACAGATTCCTCCTGGGGATTTTTGGCGGCTGAAGTCAGCATTCCCTCTTTCACAGTCAGCTCACGGATCCTGGTTCTGTAGTCCGCCTCATCGGAGATCCTCTCAGCCAGGATATCCGATGCCCCGGCCAGAGCCTCTTTCGCATCGGCCACTTCCTTTTCCTGGGAGCAGTATTTCTCCGCTTCCTCTTCCAGGGGCCGCTTCAGGTTCTGCAGGAGGATCAAATCTGCCAGAGGCTCCAGCCCTTTCTCCTTGGCCACAGTGGCTCTGGTCCGCCGTTTCGGCCGGTAGGGACGGTACAGATCCTCCACCAGCACAAGGGTCTGAGCTGCCAGAATCTGCTCCTTCAGCTCCTGGGTCAGTTTTCCCTGAGATTCTATCACAGACAGAACCTGGTTTTTCTTTTCCTCCAGATTCCTTAAGTAATTCAGCCTTTCGAAAAGATTCCTGAGGATCTCATCATTGAGGGAGCCTGTGGCCTCTTTCCTGTATCTCGCTATAAAGGGAATCGTATTCCCATCGTCAATCAGCTCTACCGCCGCTTTAGCCTGGCTGGGTTTAATTTTCAGTTCTTCCGCTAATACTTCTATAATGTCCATTTTGTATTCTCCTTATCTGCATCCCTTCTGCAAAAACGTAAGGCAGATGGGAGCCTTCTTCCGTCCAGTCACGGGGATATTATACAGAACTTTCCAGTCCAGGGCAAGCCGAAGGCCCCGGGAATTTTTCTTGTCATCCATGGGGGCCTGTGTTATGATATCTATTATTCAAAAATGCCATCGGCATTCTTGCTGCGAGGCGTCGGAGACTCAACTCAGATGGTGGATTGATTTCGTTACCCAACGCCTATAGAGAATAGAGGCGGGGCGCCCTCATCTGAGAGGTACAAAGGAGGATTTTTTATGGCATCCACCAGAAAGGATTTAAAGAAACAAGCCAGAGAGCTTTTGCTGGGGCGGTACGGCTTTTTCGCAGGTACTCACCTGCTTTATTTTTTGGTTTCCCTTGTTGTGAACCAGCTTTTAGAGACGATTTTTCCAAACTGGAGAACGTCGCTTTTATATGTCTGTGCGCTTTTTATCACCGTCCTGTTTCTCTATGTGTTTCAGGCAGGTCTATACCGTCTCTATCTGGATCTTTGCAGGAGACAGACGCCCAGGTATCGGGATATGGCATATGGATTTACCCACGACACAGAGCATATTCTGCTGTTTTACTTCTTTTTGTTTCTGTCCCTTTTTGTGTTCTTTTTCCTTTTGTCTTTCCTGTGGGAACTGCCGGTTCCCTGGCCGCTGCTTCTGCTGTTTACAGGACTTTTGGCCGGTCTTTATCTGTATTTCATTTTAGGCTTTGCCCTGGTTCCTTATCTCTATACGGACAATCCCTGGAAGGGAACCAGAGAGCTGATGAAGGAGAGCCGAAAATTGATGGAGGGACGGAAGCTGGCGTATTTTCTTCTGAATCTGAGTTTTCTTGGACTCTTTGCTTTGAGTGTTCTGTCTTTAGGCCTGGGATTGCTCTGGCTGGTTCCCTACATGCAGACCTGCAAAGCCCTGTTTTATATGGAAGTGATTTCTGATCCTATGAGGTATGAACCTGTTTCCGGAGGCGACAACTACAACCTGGAATGGCCCGCTCTGATTTTTGGAATCTCTGGCCCCGCCGCACTGATCTGGTCTTTGGTGTCTATCTACCTGGATCTGTATTCCGGCCTCATCTCCCTGTTGAACCTTTATTTACTGCTTATCCCGATCCCTATGGGAGCGCTCTCTATTCTTCTGGGGCTGCTCTCCCGGGGCAGATATTCTCTGGGCGGGAAGGGAAAAGCAGGGCTGATTGCCGGTATAATCGGTCTTTTGCTGACTTTTTCCATATTCATTGGGTCTTTTGCGTACACTTACTCCAGTCCCCAGCTTCGCCCCATGCTGGAGTACTACAGGGAGCAGTTCCAGAAGATCTATGATGTGTATAATGCAGAGCAACTGTATCCCGATCAATGGCCTCCGGCGGAGACAGAAGAAGAACTGCCCTTCTCCCCCGTAGAACCAGAGCCGCCGGAATTTGTCAATTATAAGTATCTTTAAAAAAGCGGCAGCCGGATAACTCCGATTTTTACCCCGATATTTTAAAGGAGACTTCCCCGCAAAATTCAAACTTTTTCAAAGTCTTGAATCCAAACAGGAAAGTCTCCAAATTTTCCCGTTTTATCAAACTTCGCATACAGTTTGATCTCTCTATCTGGTTTTGCTATTTTTTGCGGCCAATCATTAAAATCCACTTTTGATTAAAGCAAATTTCATGGTTCTCCATATATGGGAAAAATCCGGTTTTATCTGTGCCGTCCATATCATTTTTCATACGTTCTGTAATTTCAGCCTGTATCTGCTCCGGCGTTTTTGTAAGTGCAAGCCAGCTTTTTAGATTCTGCTTCATTTCAGTTTTTTCGCATTTTTCTACGGTAAAA
>DVGR01000180.1 GCA_018712605.1 Candidatus Choladousia intestinigallinarum | reverse complement strand
CAGAAGGACCTTACCGGAATCTGGCTGCCTGGCAGGCGGATAAATGATATAGGAAAGGATGGTATTTCAGAGATGAAGAAAAATCTGACCATTGAAAAAGTAATCGGAAGGGAAATTATTGATTCCAGAGGAAATCCTACTGTGGAAGCCCAGGTATATCTGGCAGACGGAACTGTGGCTCTGGCCGCTGCTCCAAGCGGCGCTTCTACAGGAGAATTTGAGGCTCTGGAGCTGAGAGATAAAGATAAAGGCCGTTTCCAGGGGAAAGGAGTCTTGAAGGCAGTAGAGAATATCAATACAGCAATCTCCCAGACACTTACAGGGATGGATGCTTCAGACACCTATGGCATAGATAAGGCTATGATTGAGTTAGATGGAACTAACGATAAATCCAATCTGGGAGCCAATGCTATCCTGGCAGTTTCCATTGCATGCGCCAGAGCCGCTGCAGCGTCTCTTCAGATTCCTCTTTACCGCTTCCTTGGCGGTGTTTCAGGAAATAAACTGCCGGTTCCCATGATGAATATCTTAAACGGCGGCGCTCATGCGGCCAACACAGTAGATGTCCAGGAGTTTATGATCATGCCGGCAGGAGCGCCCAGTTTTAAAGAAGGCCTTCGCTGGTGTACAGAGGTTTTCCACAGTCTCCAGTCTCTTCTGAAATCCAAAGGACTGGCTACCTCTGTAGGAGATGAAGGTGGTTTTGCACCGGATCTTGCCAGTGACGAAGAAGCTATCCAGTATATTCTGGAGGCAGTAAAGACGGCTGGATACGAGCCGGGAAAAGACTTTGTCCTGGCTATGGACGCAGCCTCCAGCGAGTGGAAAGGGGAGAAGAAGGGAGAGTATATTCTTCCCAAATGCGGAAAGAAATTTACTTCTGCAGAATTGGTGGAGCACTGGAAAGGTCTCTGTGAGAAATATCCTATTTACTCTATCGAAGACGGTCTGGATGAGGAAGACTGGGAAGGCTGGCAGATGCTGACAAAAGAGCTGGGAGACAAGGTACAGCTGGTAGGAGACGATCTTTTTGTTACCAATACCCAGAGACTTTCCAAGGGGATTTCTATGGGCTGTGGCAATTCTATCCTGATCAAGCTGAACCAGATCGGTTCTGTGTCGGAGACCCTGGAAGCTATCAAAATGGCACATAAGGCAGGTTACACCGCTATTTCCTCCCACCGTTCCGGAGAGACGGAAGATACGACTATCGCAGATCTGGCCGTGGCTTTAAATACCTGCCAGATCAAGACCGGAGCTCCCAGCAGAAGCGAAAGAGTTGCCAAGTACAACCGCCTGCTGAGGATTGAGGAAGAACTGAAGGAAGCGGCCTGCTATCCGGGATTTGACGCATTTAACATTAAAAAATAAGGAGGACAACAGATGTCATTAATTGGTAAAAAAGTAAGTGATTTTAAAGTACAGGCCTATGTAAAGGGTGAATTTAAGGAGGTGACACAGGAAGACATCCTGGGACGGTGGAGCGTATTTTTCTTCTATCCCGCAGATTTTACCTTTGTTTGCCCTACAGAGCTGGAAGACCTGGCTGATAAGTATGAGGAATTCCAGAAGATCGGCTGCGATGTTTACTCTGTTTCCTGTGATACTCATTACGTGCACAAAGCTTGGCATGACGCCTCTGAACGGATCCGGAAGATCCAGTATCCGATGCTGGCAGATCCTACCGGCAAACTGGCCAGAGACTTTGATGTGATGATCGAAGAAGACGGACTGGCAGAAAGAGGAGATTTTATTGTGAATCCTCAGGGAGAAATCGTGGCCTATGAGGTGACTGCAGGAAATGTAGGAAGAAATGCAGATGAGATCTTCCGAAGAGTCCAGGCTTCTCAGTTTGTGGCAGAACACGGAGATGAGGTTTGCCCGGCAAAATGGCAGCCTGGAGCAGAAACACTGAAACCAAGCCTTGATTTAGTAGGATTGTTATAATGGCAGATAAATTTTATGACGGCGTGATCATCGGCGGCGGCCCTGCAGGGCTTGCCGCTGCCATTTATCTGGCCAGGGCCAGGTATCGGGTACTGGTCATTGAAAAAGAGACTATCGGAGGGCAGATCACCATTACTTCAGAGGTGGTCAACTATCCAGGAGTCCTTCATACAGACGGGAAAAAGCTTACAGAAGAAATGAGGAAACAGGCTCAGAACTTCGACGCTGAATTCTTAAAAGCCCAGGTAACCAGTCTGGCTCTGGAAGGAGACAAGAAAAAAATCCTGACAGATAAAGGGGAGATCCAGGCCCTGGGAGTGGTCCTTGCCACGGGAGCAAGCCCCAGACAGGCGGGATTTAAAGGAGAAGAGGAATTTCGGGGCAGAGGAGTGGCCTACTGCGCTACCTGTGACGGCGAGTTCTTTACAGGGAAAGATATTTTTGTAGTGGGCGGTGGATTTGCAGCGGTAGAGGAAGCTCTTTTCCTTACCAGATATGCCAGAAAGATCAGAGTGGTGGTAAGAGGAAAAGAAATTAACTGCGCCGGCCATGCAGTAGAGGAGCTCCTGGCCCATCCGGATATTTCCGTATCCTTTGAAACGGAAATTACAGAAGCCGGGGGAAAGGACATGCTGGAGTATGTGGTCCTCAGAAAGAAAGACACAGGGGAGATCTTCACTGTTCAGGCAGAGGAGGGAGAAAACCTGGGAATCTTTGTTTTCGCAGGCTATGTTCCGGCCACAGAATTGTTCCGGGATCAGGTAAAAGTCAGCGATAAAGGCTATCTTCTGGTAAATCGGAAACAGGAGACAAACGTGTCTGGGGTCTACGGTGCAGGAGATGTCTGCGAGAAAGAACTGCGCCAGGTAGTCACGGCTGTATCCGACGGCGCAGTAGCCGCAGCTTCCATGGAAAAATATCTTTTTTCCATATATCAGAAACTGGG
>DVGR01000179.1 GCA_018712605.1 Candidatus Choladousia intestinigallinarum | reverse complement strand
CTGGAGGTGGACTTCTTTGGAGGAGAGCCGCTGATGAACTGGCAGGTGGTAAAGGATCTGGTAGCGTACGGAAGGCAGCAGGAAAAGCTTCACGACAAAAAATTCCGTTTTACCCTTACGACGAACGGCGTTCTCTTAAATCAGGAAGTTATGGATTTTTGCAACCGTGAAATGGGAAATGTGGTTCTAAGCATTGATGGAAGGAAAGAAGTCCATGACTATATGCGTCCCTTCCGAAGCGGCAAGGGAAGCTACGAGCTGGTACTTCCTAAATTTAAAGAGTTTGCGGACAGCCGTGAGCAGAAAAATTATTATGTAAGGGGTACCTTTACCCATCACAATCTGGATTTTTCCAAAGATGTCCTCCATCTGGCTGATTTGGGCTTTGACCAGATCTCCGTGGAGCCTGTGGTGGCGCCTGAGGATGAGGACTATGCCTTAAAGCCTGAGGACCTCCCGGAGATTTTGCAGGAGTACGATAAGCTGGCTGCAGAGATGGTGAAGCGGAAGAAGGAAGGAAAGGGATTCACCTTCTTTCATTACATGTTGGATCTCACAGGGGGACCCTGCGTATACAAAAGGCTTTCAGGATGCGGGTCAGGGACGGAATATTTGGCTGTAACGCCCTGGGGAGATTTATATCCCTGCCATCAGTTTGTAGGAAATGAGAAGTATCTCATGGGAAATGTGGATGAAGGAATTACCAGAACAGACATAGTGGATGAATTTAAGGGATGCAACGTTTATACAAAAGAAAAATGCAGGAACTGTTTTGCCAAGTTTTACTGCAGCGGCGGATGTGCGGCCAATTCCTATAATTTCCATGGGACGATCCAGGATGCTTATGATCTTGGATGCGAACTGGAGCGTAAGCGGGTGGAATGTGCGATTATGATTCAGGCGGCGCTGGCCGACGAGGAGGAATGAGATTATGAAGATAAATAAGAAAAATGCAGGGATTGTCCTGGCGGTTCTGGCGGCGTTTTTATTGCTGATGGTCTACACGGCTGCTTTCGGATTCGGAAAGACGGGAACCGGATCGGCTAGAAATATTAAGAGGGGGCTGGATCTCTCCGGCGGTGTCAGCATCACCTTTGAGGCAAAAGGAGACGAGGCTCCCTCACAGGAAGATATGAGGGACACAATCTATAAGCTGCAGCAGAGAGTGGATGCATACGACAGCGAAGGTCAGGTGTACCAGGAGGGAGAAGACCGGATCAATATAGAGATTCCAGGAGAAACAGACGCAAATGCCATTCTGGAAGAGCTTGGCAAACCGGGAGCCCTTGAGTTCAGGCTTACAGACGGTACCGTGGTTCTGGACGGCTCTCAGGTGGAGGACGCCTCTGTGCGGACCCAGGAAGACCAGATGGGGAATTCACAGTATGTGGTGGAACTGATCCTCACGGACTCCGGAGCGGAAGCCTTTGCGGAGGCCACGGGAGAGAATATCGGATCGACCATTGAGATTGTTTACGACGGGGAGGTAATCAGCGCTCCCGTAGTGGAGGATGAGATCACGGGAGGCCAGGCTTACATTACAGGTATGACCAACATTGAGGAGGCCCAGAATCTTGCTTCCTCCATCCGTATTGGAGCCCTTTCCCTGGAGCTTCGGGAGATTCGCTCCAACGTGGTGGGTGCTCAGTTAGGTGAGGATGCGATTCACAGCAGCCTTTTGGCAGGAGCCATTGGGTTGGTTCTGGTCATTATTCTGATGATCGTTGTCTATGCGCTTCCAGGTGTGGTTTCTGGCTTTGCGCTGATTTTCTATGTGGCGCTGATGCTGGTTACGCTGAATGCCTTTGACCTGACCCTGACCCTGCCCGGTATTGCAGGTATCATCCTGTCTATCGGAATGGCTGTGGATGCCAACGTAATTATTTATGCCAGAATCCGGGAAGAGATCGGGACAGGAAGGTCTGTGAGAGGTTCCATAAAGGAAGGATTTCACAAAGCCCTTTCAGCAATTTTGGATGGAAATATCACTACTCTGATTGCGGCCTTCGTCTTAAATCTTATGGGAAGCGGAAGTGTCAAGGGATTTGCCCAGACGCTGGCATTGGGTATCGTGCTTTCTATGTTCACAGCGCTGGTGTTCTCCAGACTTCTGGTGGTGGCTCTGTACGAGCTGGGATTTAAGGATCAGAAATATTATGGAAGAGAAAAGAAGCGGAAAGTGATTAACTTTGTGGGCATGAGGAAGGTGACTCTTGTCATTGCCGCCGCAGCGATCCTGGCAGGTCCTGTTGCCATGGGAATCCATTCTGCTTCAGGAAATGGCATTCTTAATCTCAGTATGGACTTTGTGGGAGGGACATCCACCAGCGTGGACTTCCCGGAAAATCTTTCTATACAGCAGATTGACGATGAGGTAAAACCTATTTTTGAGAATATAACAGGGGATGCTGAGATCCAGTCACAGAAGGTGGCGGACTCAAATCAGGTGATTCTCAAGACAAGAGTTCTCTCAGTGGACGAGAGAGAAGAGGTGGCTGCAGCCCTTCAGGAAGCTTATGGAATGGAAGATAAGGCTATCACCTTTGAGACGATTTCTTCCACTGTCAGCAGCGAGATGCGTCAGGATGCCGTGGTAGCTGTGATCATCGCCGCAATCTGCATGCTGATTTATATCTGGATTCGTTTCCGGGATATCCGTTTTGCTTCAAGTGCGGTGCTGGCTCTGCTGCATGATATTCTGGTGGTTTTCGCCTGCTATGCCCTGGTAAGGATTTCAGTGGGAAATACATTTATTGCATGTATGCTTACCATCTTGGGATATTCCATTAATGCTACGATTGTCATTTTCGACAGGATCAGGGAAAATCTTGTGCTGATGAGAGGAAGTGCTCTGGATGAGATTGTCAATACCAGCATTACCATGACGCTTACACGGAGCATCTATACTTCGCTGACTACGTTTATTACCATTGCGGTTCTCTTTATACTGGGTGTTCCCACCATCAGGGAGTTTGCGCTTCCCCTTATGGTCGGCATCGTTGCCGGGGGATATTCGTCTGTATGCCTGACAGGTGTGATCTGGTATAGGATGCGGGGCAGAGAAAGAAAGACGGCTTCATGAAAGAAAAATGGTTTATAGCAGCGAAAAAAGCTGATTTTCAAGAGATAGCAGCGAAATTCGGCATTGATCCGGTGACAGCCAGGATTATAAGAAACCGGGATGTGGTTGGAGAGGAAGCTATTAGGGAATATCTCTGGGGAAGCCTTGGAGATCTTCCCGATCCTGAAAGTCTCAGGGACTGCCGCAAAGCGGCGGAAATCCTCAGAAAAAAGATTCAGGAAAAGAAAAAAATCCGTATTATTGGGGATTATGACATTGACGGAGTAAACGCCTCCTATATCCTCTGGCAGGGTCTCAGAAGATGCGGCGCTCAGGTGGACTGTGAAATTCCGGATCGGATGAAAGACGGGTATGGACTCAATTTATCTCTGATTCAGTACGCTTTTGAAGAAGGGGTAGATACAATTCTCACCTGCGACAACGGAATTTCCGCACTGGGGCAGATTGCTTATGCCAAAGCCCGTGGGATGACGGTGATTGTCACGGATCATCATGAGCTTCTCTTTGCAAAAGAGGAAGAAGATGTGCATCAGGAGGCAGTAAAAATTCTGGAGAATGGAAAAGTCTTTCTTTTGCCTCAGGCGGATGCAGTGGTAAATCCCAAGCGTCCGGACTGTCCCTATCCTTACAAAAAGCTGTGCGGAGCGGCCGTTGCGTGGAAGCTGATCCAGGTTCTTTACCGCAGCTTTGGTCTGCCGGAGAGGGAGGCCAAGGAATTCCTGGAGTTTGTGGCCTTTGCCACTGTGGGAGATGTAATGGATCTGGACGGGGAAAACAGGATTCTGGTAAAAGAAGGCCTGCGGCGTCTTCCTGATACGGGAAACTGCGGCCTGCAGGCACTCATGGAGGTCAATGGTCTGAAGGGGCAGGAAATATCCTCTTATCATATTGGGTTTGTCCTGGGCCCCTGCATAAATGCCAGCGGCAGGCTGGATACGGCCAAGCGGTCTTTGCGCCTGCTGAAGTGCAAAGATCCCCAGGAGGCTCTGTCTCTGGCGGAATGCTTAAAAGAGCTGAATGATGAGAGGAAAGGGCTGACCCAGGAAGCGGTGGAAGCGGCCTGTGACGCAATCGAGGAAGAGTGGCTTTGGAAGGATCGGGTGCTGGTGGTGTATCTGCCCCAGTGCCATGAGAGTATTGCCGGGATTGTAGCCGGCCGGATTCGGGAAAAGTACTACAAACCGGTTTTCGTAGTGACGGACAGCCAGGAAGGAGCCAAAGGCTCCGGCAGATCCATTGAGGCTTATTCCATGTTTGAAGAGATGGTAAAGTGTGGAGATCTCTTTGAAAAATTCGGAGGCCATCCCATGGCGGCCGGTTTTTCGCTGAAAAGAGAAAGAATCCCTGAAATGCGGCGCAGACTGAATGAGTCCTGTTCCCTCTCAGAGGAAGATCTGATCCCTAAGGTTGTGATCGACGTGCCTATGCCATTTCATTACATTACAGAATCTCTGGTTCAGGAGCTGTCTGTCTTGGAACCCTTTGGAAAAGGGAATGAAAAACCACAATTTGCCCAGAAAAATGTACGTCTTCTCAGGGCCAGAAAGATAGGCAAAAACGGAAATGTAACGAAATGCCTGGCAGCCGGAGAGGACGGAACGATTCTTAC
>DVGR01000178.1 GCA_018712605.1 Candidatus Choladousia intestinigallinarum | reverse complement strand
CCCTCGTCAGAGCTGTTTCAGTCACCCATTGACTACCTGCCGGATCATCCTACCTTGGAGAACTATAAGTATTTGATCGAGAACGTCGGGCTTCTCTCCAAGATCGGAAATACAGTGATCATCGTGGGTATAACCATTGTTGTCAGTACCATTCTGTGCGTCCTTGGGGCTTATGCTTTTGCCAGATTTCACTCAAAAGGGATTTCCCTGGCCTTTGGCTTTATCCTTGCCTCTATGCTGATTCCTGATATCGTACTGGCACGCCCCCTGTATACCTTCATGCAGGAGGTAAAGCTGTATGACACCTATATCGGCTTGATTATTCTGTACATCAGTGCTATAATACCATTTACCATACTGGTTCTGAGAAACTTTGTGGGGGAAATTCCCGTAGCCCTGGAAGAGGCGGCTAATATTGACGGGGCAGGCTTTATTCAGAGAATTTTTTATGTGGTGATTCCTCTGATGAAACCGGCCATTGCCACGGTGTGCATCATCAATTTTATTACTTGTCTGAATAACTTTTTCACACCGCTGTTTTTTGCCAATAACATTCAGGTGCTGTCCGTGGCCATTGTGCAGCTTCCCCTGCGAGACAACATGTATGCGGTTCCCTGGGATCTGGTCAGCTCCATGGGCTGGATTATCCTTCTGCCGATTATTATCTTCGTGGCAATTTTTGAAAAACAGATCATGGAAGGTATTATGGCAGGCGGCGTGAAAGCGTGATATGATAGGGACCATCAGTACTTTAAGCAGCCTGATGCTTCAAAAAAGGGGAAGGATACGTTCTTTTTCTTTTGAAAACCCGTCAGGAGAAAAAGGCGGCGGGGGGAAAGCCGCCAGTGAACTGGGACCGGGAAGAAAGGGCGAACCTTTTATCCGGGATTTAAAGCCGGGGACTGTGGCAGAGCTGGTCAATCTTGAAGGTCCTGGAGTTATCCGGCATTTTTTCATTACGGTGACAGACCTGCCGGGAACAGGCAGCCTTGAGAGGCTGATCCTGAGGATGTATTGGGAGGATCGGGAAGAGCCGGCGGTGGAGTGCTCCCTGGGCGCATTTTTTGGATGCGGGGACGGGAGAATACGGGAAATCCAGACACTGCCGGTGGTGACGGTACCGGCCAGGAGCTTCCACTGCTTTTATCCCATGCCCTTTCAGAGCAGGGCCAGGATCACCCTGGAAAATAAATATCTGGAAAAGATTTCTGTGGTTGCGTATCAGGTGACTTGTACGGCGGAGCATTCGCTGCCGGATAAAATCCGCCTTTTTTATCTTCCCCAGTACAATCAACCGGAAATTATGGAGGATATGCTAAGACAGTATGCCAAGAATGAGAGAGAGGAAAACAGGCTCCCAAAAGGAGCGGAGAGGAGCGGTGATATGAATAGCTTTGTAAATAGTATGGATACCATCATGTTTCAAAAAAAGGGACAGAGCAGAGCCATCAATCAGGAAAATCCCACAGGTGAAAAGGGCAAAGGGGGAATGGCAGCCAGCAATCTGGGACCAGGCAGAAAAGGAGCGCCCTGCATCCGTGACGTGGAGCCCGGGGAGACCAGGGTACTGGCAGACATCGACGGCTGCGGCGTGATCCAGCACATCTGGATTACGGTAACAGACCGTACGGAGAAAGATTACTATGTACTGCGGGACCTGGTGCTTCGGATGTACTGGGACGGAGAGGAAACGCCCTCCGTGGAGAGCCCTCTGGGAGATTTTTTCTGCTGCGGCTTCGGAAGAGACTGTGTGGTAAATTCCATGCCTATTGTGGTGAATCCGGCCAGGGGATTTAACTGTTACTTCCCTATGCCCTTCAGGAAAAAGGCCAGGATTACCATAGAGAATCAGCATGAGGCGGCGATTCCGGCCTTTTTCTACCAGGTAGACTATACGCTGTATGATGAGCTTCCCGAGGATGTGGCGTATTTTCACGCCCAGTGGAGAAGAGAGCGTCTGACCGAACTTCAGAAGGACTATACGATTTTGGACGGCGTCCGTGGGAAAGGGCATTACGTAGGTACTTATATGGCTCTGGCTACCCTGGAGCGCTACTGGTGGGGAGAGGGCGAACTGAAAGTATACTTGGACGGAGATGAAGAGTATCCCACCATCTGCGGCACGGGGACGGAGGATTATTTCGGGGGCTCCTGGAGTTTCGCTTCTGTGGAAGACGGCGTCACAAAGGAGCATACATATAATACGCCGTTTATGGGATATCCGTATTTTTCACGGGAGGACAGCACGGTATTCAACCCGTACCACATGAATGACAAGCCCACGGAGAGAGGATTTTACCGCTGGCACATTATGGATCCCATTCTCTTTGAGCAGGATATCCGGGTGACGATACAGCAGATCGGAGTCTGCCATAAAGGCTTGTTCGAGCGCCAGGACGACGTGTCCAGCGTTGCGTACTGGTATCAGTCAGAACCTCACCAGGCATTTAAACCTTTGCTGCCGAAAGAGCAGAGATGGCCAAGATAAGCCCAAAAGACCGGCCTTTCAGGATCAGATTTTAGAATCTGGTTTTGGGAGGCCGGTTTTTGCCGCCTTTTGGAACAGGAAATACTGGACAAATTGCGAAAACCGTTTATTATATTTGTAAGATAGTAATTAGAGTTTGTCACATTCTTGAACAGGAGGACATAGAAAGAAATGCAGACTGCAGGAAAGCCGAGAAATAATAAGGAACATGAGGAAGCTACGAAGCTGTTTCAGAGAGGGGAGAAGATCTTGGGCGGGTGCTGGATCCTTATTATGGCCCTGTCCGCACTGCTTCTTCTGGCAGGCGTTTATTTTGCGGTAACCGGCCGGGGAGAGTGGATAGAGACGGCTGCCGTACTGGTTCCCTTTTTGATCACCGGAGCTTTGGTGCTGTTTATGGCCTCTCCTTATAAGAAAGGAGTCAGGGAGCTTCAGAAGAAAGAAAAATTTTCACCTTCTACCCAGCGGATAATCAGTTCCTTTTCAGGGACCAACACAGGAAGATTTGTGGTTTTAGCGGTGATCCTCTTTTTCACTGCGGTTGTCCTGGCTCTTATGGGGGCGCTGTTTCTGTGGCTTGGACGGGCGGAGGGCGACCTCCTTGTCTTTGCGGCGGGAGCGTTTTTAGTGTCTCTTGCCTTTCCTTCCGCTGCTTCCGGCATTCTGGATGTAGCCCATGTGGCCAGCCGCAGATAAAAAGATCCTGTCCTTTTTCACAGTTTTTACATAGAAATAGGATATGGTAAAAGGAGAAAAATGCGTCGGTAAGGAAGCGGTTAGGAGGATTCGTATGGAGAAATATAAAATTTTAGTGGTAGACGACGAGAGCAGGATGCGCAAGCTAGTCCGGGACTTTCTGGTAAAAAAGAATTTTGAAGTCATAGAGGCGGGAGACGGGGCGGAAGCGCTGGATCTCTTTTTTGAAGACAAGGATATTTCTCTTATTATTTTAGACGTGATGAT
>DVGR01000177.1 GCA_018712605.1 Candidatus Choladousia intestinigallinarum | reverse complement strand
CTTCTTCCATCTCTTCAATAGGATTTGGAACTTTCAGGCTGTCGTTGATCCCGTCCAGGAAGCCTACCATTGTCATAACATCTACGTTATATTTTTCTGCAAGCTCTTTTACAGTTCCTCTTACCACTTCGTCAGGATTACTGAGAAGCTGTTCATAAATTCCCTTTTCAATCAAAAAATAATCTGTCCAGAATTTCTGCAGCTGGCCTCTGTCTGCCTGCTGGGAGTACGCTTTGTCTCTCCATTCCTGTAATAACGCCATATATCTTACCTGCCTTTTATCTTTTCTATTTCTCTTGTTTTAATTTAACAGGTACAGTATATACGATATCTGATTATTTTTCAATCCTAACTTTCGGCAATTTGGCAAAGAGTCTCCCCGGACATAACATCGTTCCAGTAATAGAGGTCTTCCGGTTGGGTAACCCGGAACATGGGGAAAAGTTCCTCCATATCCGAACAGATCTGTGGGAAAAGATTTTCCTCTTCTGCAAAGAGTTCCGGATCATAAGCCAGCTTTCTCCTATCTTCCCAAAGGGCACTGTAAAAGATCTCCGCCTCCACCATGTCCTGGAACATATGGCTTCCGTAGCTCAGTTCCGGCATATAGCCAGCCCGGCTGTCAGAGACCTCACAGATCCCGGAGACAGCAGAAATATCCGCAAAGGTTACCGGAACCCCCAGCTCCGGAGATGATGTTCCTACCCTGCCGGGAGTCATGAGAAGAAGATTTTTCCCCGATCCCTTATAATAGCGGTTAATCCTTCCTACAGCTTCTGCCACCTGGTGCTTCTTTCCGTAAGGATATTCATAATATAATTTCGGCTCGATCTGTATAACCACATGGATCTGTTTTTTCAGGGAATTGCCTACCGAGGAATCCTTCAGATGGAAAAATGTCTTTCCCTCTGAAAGACTGGGGATTTCCACTTTTCCCCCTCTGCTTCCCGTAAATAGAGGCCGGCACTGAAGAAGGTTCACCACAAAGTCCCCCTCCTCATCTATATTTACTGTGTATTCAATATCCACCGGATTTCCATAGACCTGTTCCAGGGTCTTCAAAAGCTTCTGCATAAGTCCGGTAAACTCCCGGTTCTCCAAAAGCTTCTGGCAGGTAACAAACCACACCTGGCGCCACCGTCCCATACGGTTCAGGGCATCTTCTGCCTCATAGTCTCTCTCCATTACCGCCCTTTTATACCACAGGGGCAGGATTTCCATAAGAGAATCTGTGCTTTTGGTGAGAAGGTGGTTTTTCTTCGTGTCCAGCACATCCACATTTTTCTGGGAAAACCGGTGTTTATCCGCCACATTGGTCTGCATAGATACGGCGGGACGGTCCAGATTTACCAGCCTTGGATAATCGTTCTCTGTCCTGTCTACGGCCCTGGTCCCAAGGCCTGCCACCAGCCGGAGCATTCCGGCGCTCTGATCCATGTCTTTGCTCCACTTATAGGCGCTGTAACTATATCCCACTCCTGCCGCCGCAGGGAAGAAATAATCTCCCCAGTGAGAGCCGGAAACCCGCTGGACCAGCACAGCCATCTGTTCGTCCTGGTGCTCCAGACCTCTCTGCTTCCTGTACTCCAAGGCGGATATGTCCATAATACTGGCGTAAACTCTCCGCACTGCATCCTCAAAGACCTTCAGCCGCTCTTCCAGTGTTCCCTGATTTACGCAGAACACAGACTCATATTTTCCCGCAAAGGCGTTGCCGAATCCGTCTTCCAGGAAGCTGGAAGAACGGACGATAATGGGACTCTGTCCGAAATATTCCAGCACCGAGCGGAATTTTTCCCGGATATTGGAAGGAAACTCTCCGGAGAGCAGGGCTTTCTGAAGCTGTCCGGCTTTCTCAAAATAACCTTCTTCTGTCCGCTGGGCGATCCTGGTCTCCCAGCAGTTATTGGATACAATATAGGTATAAAACACATCTGAACCAATGTAATAGGAATCGTGGGCCTCCCTGTGTGCCCGGTATTCCGGCAGAAGGGTATTCACGATCTTCCTGGCCAGGAGCATACCGCAAGCCTTTCCTCCAATAGCGCCGCTGCCGATCATCCGGTCCCGGAGCTTGAAATAATCTTTGGGTTTAAAATATTTCTTCAGCATTTCCTGAAGCCGCTTATCCTTGGTCATGGTACTTTCCAGGATCTGATTTTCCGTCTCCTCCCGGAACCTTCCCTGCTGATACTCCAGCTTCGCCATGGAAAAGAACCGGTCATGGCTGTCAAAGTTCTGGTCCTGCTTCTGGGCCTCTTCCTCTTCCAGGATCTGGTAGTACCGGCTTAAAGCCACGCCTCCGTCTACCGCCTTAAAATCTTCCAGATCCATACTGCAGGAATGAGGAAGGAACATTTTGGCAGAATACCGGTTCCACACCTTTAAGGGATGGACATAAAGCTTATTCCCTGTGTGGACGTCTAAAAGCAGCTGGGTGGTATCCCGGATCCTGGCCACAGCATCAAAGGAATGCCTTCCTCTGAGAAGGGGAAAATAGGCTACTGTATCCAGCTTAAACAGATAAGGGCAGGTCACCCGGAAAAAGTTCCCCATCATCAGATCCGTATACCAGACAGACTGGAGAGAAGACAGGCTGTCAAAAACATAGAAAGCATCTTTTCCCTCTATAGTAATACGATTATAAATATCTACAGTAAAAGCCTCGAATCCTTTATCCGGATTAAACTCAAAAATCTTCAGCCCTTCTCTGGGGGAAAGAAGGGGCTCATGGTCTGCAAACCGCATATAGATCAGATTTCTCCTGTCACCAATGGCCTGCTCTACAAAAGGCTCCATAAAATACCGGAATTCCTCCAGATCTGTCACCTGCCACACTACGTTGTCTCCCATACGGATATAATCCAGCAGATCATCCAGACCTGGTATACCGCTTAAAACTCTGTCAAAGGCTCCCATAAATAACCTCCTGATAAAAATTGAAAGGCGCTGACAGAGTTCTCTCTCCGTCAGCGCCTTTGCTGAATCCCTGACTCCCGCTCTCAGCGGGATATTTTACTTTCTGAATATAAGTATAACAGATATTTTTTTCTATGGCTATATCTCTTTTCTATTTTTAAAAGACGCTTCCCTTTTCTTCCCGTATCCACCGAAACAGAAGCACTGCCGCCAGGATGGCAGTGAGGCAATCTGAAACTGCCTGAGAAGCCAGGACGCCATTGTAGCCAAAAGTTTTTGAAGCCAGGAAGATCACAATAGCGAAGATCACACCCTGTCTGCTCACAGACAGGAGGAAGGCCCCCAGAGCTTTTCCCGCAGACTGAAAAGTACTTGTGGTCACCAGCACCACGGCGATAAAGATCATTCCCGCCTGCTGGAAACGGAGCATGGAAACCCCCAGATCAATGATCCTGGGATCCTGCATAAAAATCCGGATCAGTGCCGGGGCCGCTGCAGACAAAAGCAAAGCCAGAGCCGCTGCTGTTCCGCATTCAACTCCATAGCTGAATTTCAGAATGTCTTTCAGCCGCCTGCTGTTTTTCGCTCCGTAATTGTAGCCAATGAGAGGCTGGACGCCAAAAGCCAGTCCCACCAGTACCAGCACTGCGATGAGGTTTACCTTCATCACGATCCCCATAGCCGCCACAGCGTCATTTCCATAGGGGAGGAGAAAACGGTTTGTAAGGGCCATTCCCAGGCTCTGCATTAAATTTGTAACAGAAGCCGGAATCCCAATGGCAAAGATCTGTCCCAGTTCTTCCTTTTGGATATGAAATCCTCTGGGATCCACAGACAGCCGCCTGCTTTTCTTCAAAAGGAACCACAGGAAAACCAGATCTGTACAGATATTTCCGATCACCGTGGCAATAGCCGCACCTGCAGCCCCCATCCCCAGGGTAAAGATAAAGACCGGATCCAGGATCATGTTCACCACAGCCCCCAGGATACTTCCCACCATGGAAGCAGTGGCAAATCCCTCTGTCCGCAGAAGGTTCAGGGGTGTATAGGACACAATGATAAAGGGAGCACCCAGGGCAATGTAGGTATAGTATTGGGAGGCATAGGTCATGGTATCCCTGTCCGCCCCTAAAAGGGTAAGTACAGGCTCCCTAAATAGCAGAAGAAGTACAGTCACCAGAATCCCGCAGGCAATAGCGCCGTAAAAGCAAAACACACTGAGGCGCTTCCCGTC
>DVGR01000176.1 GCA_018712605.1 Candidatus Choladousia intestinigallinarum | reverse complement strand
GGTTTGATACCGAAGAATGCAGGATTCCACAATACCAGATCGGCAAATTTTCCTTTCTCCACAGAGCCTACATAGTCAGCTACGCCATGAGTGATGGCAGGATTGATGGTATATTTGGAAATATAACGTTTTGCCCGGAAGTTGTCGTTTCCGTGGCCTTCATCCTCAGGAAGGGCTCCACGCTCCCCTTTCATCTTGCTGGCAGTCTGCCAGGTACGGGTGATGACTTCTCCCACACGTCCCATAGCCTGAGAGTCAGAACTCATCATGCTGAAGACGCCCATGTCATGGAGAACATCTTCTGCGGCAATGGTTTCCGGACGGATCCTGGAATCTGCAAAAGCTACGTCTTCTGGGATCCTCTTATCCAGATGGTGGCAAACCATCAGCATGTCCAGATGCTCATCCAGAGTATTTACTGTATAAGGCATGGTAGGGTTAGTAGAAGAGGGAAGTACGTTGGGAGCTGCCGCTGCCCGGATAATGTCAGGGGCATGGCCGCCGCCGGCGCCTTCTGTATGGTATGTATGGATAGTTCTTCCTGCAATGGCTGCCAGAGTATCTTCCACACAGCCCCCTTCATTAAGAGTATCTGTATGGATGGCTACCTGCACGTCATAGTCGTCGGCCACGTTCAGGCAGTGATCAATGGCAGCAGGAGTAGAACCCCAGTCTTCATGAAGCTTCAGTCCCATAGCGCCGGCTTTGATCTGTTCCACCAGAGCTTTCTCGTCAGAACAGTTTCCTTTTCCAAGAAGACCGATGTTTATAGGGTATTCTTCACAGGCCTTTAACATCATTTCCATGTTCCAGGGGCCTGGAGTACAGGTGGTGGCGTTGGTGCCGTCGGCAGGTCCTGTTCCGCCGCCGATCATAGTGGTGACGCCGCTGTACAGGGCACATTCTACCTGCTGGGGGGAAATGAAATGGATATGGGTATCCAGTCCGCCGGCAGTGAGGATCAGGCCTTCACCAGCCAGGGCCTCTGTGGAAGCGCCCACGGTCATTCCGGGAGTTACCCCGTCCATAACTGCAGGGTTTCCGGCCTTGCCGATGCCTGCGATCTTTCCGTCTTTAATTCCGATATCTGCTTTGTAGATTCCTGTATAATCCAGGACCAAAGCGTTGGTGATCACCAGATCCAGGTCTCCGTCGGCGCTGGTAGTCTTTACAGACTGTCCCATGCCGTCACGAAGGGTTTTGCCGCCGCCGAATTTACACTCGTCCCCGTAAGTGGTGTAATCTTTTTCTACTTCAATGACCAGGTCTGTATCTGCCAGCCGTACTTTGTCCCCTGTGGTAGGGCCGTACATCATGGCATATTTCTCTCCGGATATTTTTGCGCTCATATTCATACCTCCAAGATTAGTTTGTGTATTTTAAAGGAATCCTTTCTGCTTTGCCTTTTCCATGGAAGCGGCTTTTGTCCCTTCCACAGCCTGGGCGCAGGTCAGATCGTTCAGTCCGAAGATCCGCCTGGTGCCTCCCATGGCAGTGAGGACAACTTCCTTTTCCTCTCCCGGTTCAAAACGGACAGAAGTTCCCGAAGGAATATCCAGATGGAAGCCATAGGCTTTTTCCCTGTCAAAGGACAGACAGCGGTTTACTTCAAAGAAATGAAAATGAGACCCTACCTGCACAGGACGGTCTCCGGTATTTGTGACCATCAGCGTAAGGGAAGGCTTCCCTTCATTTAATGTAATTTCCCTTTCCAAGGGCATGATTTCTCCGATTTTCATTGCGTTACCTCCTGATCGCATTACTGAATAGGGTTGTGTACGGTGACCATTTTGGTTCCGTCAGGGAAGGTGGCTTCCACCTGTACTTCTGAGACCATATCGGCCACTCCTTCCATTACATCGTCTCTGGAAAGAAGCTTTGTTCCCAGATGCATAAGTTCTGTAACTTCCTTACCGTCTCTGGCCATTTCCATTAATTCTGAACTGATATAGGCTACCGCTTCCGGGTAGTTCAGCTTCAGTCCTCTGGCTTTCCGCTCTTTTGCCAGATTTCCGGCCAGATGAAGCAGGAGTTTTTCCTGTTCCTTAGGTGTCAGTCTCATACTTTCTTCCTCCTTGCGCATAAAAATAAAAAAAGGCAAAGACGCTTCTTTCGGCGTCTTTGCCTTTATGGGAGAGATAGTAGCATGGGAGAAGAAAGATGTCAAATAAAAGTTCTTATTTCTTTATTGAGAAAAAAGTATTTTTATACATATTAAAAAATATCTGACCAGCAGAGAATCGGAATACTATGAATAATTTTTTGGAGTTTTTAAAATTCTTTGTGAAAAATAACAAAGATAAAAGGACTTGGATACAAAATATAAGTGAATTATACACGAAACCGTTAGAAAACGGAGTCTTTTATGTAATGAATAAATTTTGTTGCAGCAGCGGAGAAGACAAAATTTTTCTTCCAGGCCAGAACGGCGCCGGTCTCCAAAGCAGGGGAAAAAGGAATAAAACGCAGGTCGTTGGAAATGTTTTCAATATAAAAGCATAGAGCAACTCCAACGTTATTTTTCACCATGTCTGCGGCATTTAAGATCAGGTTATAGTTGGCTGCCACATCAATCTGATCGTAAAAGTCCCCGAACCAGTTGGCTAGTTCGTTTTGTACCATTTCTCTCCGTGACATCAGAAGCGGAACTTTTGCCAGATCCTCCGGCGTCACAGTTTCTTTAGAAGCAAGGGGAGAGTCCTTCCGTACCAGTACGCCCCACACCTCTTTCTTTTCCAGACGGAGAAACTCATATTTCCCAATATCCACAGGCTCCGTGAACAGACAGATATCAAGAAGTCCTTTTTCTATCCGGTCCTTCAGGTCATCAGCCGTTGCACTGTAAATATTATAATGGACAAGGGGATATTTTTCCCGGAAAGCTGCCATTTTCCGGGAGAGAAAGGTCATGTT
>DVGR01000175.1 GCA_018712605.1 Candidatus Choladousia intestinigallinarum | reverse complement strand
TCAGCCAGGAGGATTTTGTGCAGAGAAATTCCAATATTTATGAGGGAATTGAGATACAAGACCTTCAGATTGAGATAGAAGAATCTCAGCGGGAAGAGAATGCTGTTTCGTATACAAGCACATTCGGCACGGTAGCCGGAGAGATAAGCTTTTCTAACACAGCTTACTTTACAAAAACCAGCCAGGGTTGGAAATTGGCCTGGTCAGACGCTATGATTTTTCCTGAACTCGAAGAGAACGATAAGGTCAGGGTTTCGTCTTGGGGTGCGGAGCGGGGAAAGATCCTGGACCGAAACGGGCGCATGATGGCGGGACAGGGGATGGCCACTTCCGTGGGGCTGGTACCCATGTATATTGAAGATAACACGGTAAAAGAATTATCCGATTTACTGGTGATGGATGAAGAGACCATTGAAACTATGCTGTCTGCATCCTGGGTAAAAAACGATTCTTTCGTACCCCTAAAAACAATTCCTAAAATTGAAGAGCTGGATTTGATAGCGGTCAATGCGGAAGAAGGGCTGCTGGAGGAATATCAGTACCAAAAGCAGCTCCTGGAAATCCCAGGGGTTATGTTTCAGGATGTGCAGGTCAGAGAATATCCCTACAAAGAGGCGGCGGCCCATCTGATCGGCTATGTTCAGAACGTTACGGCGGAAGATCTGGAACAGCATGCAGGGGAGGGCTACCGCACAGACAGCGTGATCGGCAGAAGCGGAATGGAATCTCTCTATGAGAAGGAACTAAAGGGCAGGGATGGATATGAAATTTATATCCAGGATTCCGCAGGAGGGAAAAAGGACATCCTCTGCAGCCGTCCGGTGGAGAATGGCAGTGATATTACCCTGACCATCGACGCTGAGCTTCAGGAAGCTCTGTATGAGCAGTTTAAGGAGGATCAGGGCTGTTCTGTGGCCATGAACCCCTATACGGGCGAAGTGCTGGCGCTGGTCAGTACACCTTCCTTTGACAACAATTTATTTGTAACGGGTATGTCCCAGGAGCAGTGGGATGCCCTCAATGAAGATGAGAACACACCTCTTTATAATCGGTTCCGGCAGGTGTGGTGTCCCGGTTCCGTTTTTAAACCGGTGATTGCCGCCGTGGGCCTAGATACCGGGGCCATTGATCCTTCTGAGAATTACGGCAACGAGGGATTGAGCTGGCAGAAGGATTCCACCTGGGGAGAGTATTTCGTGACCACGCTCCATGTGTATGAACCAGTAAATTTGCAGAATGCAATGATGTGCTCCGATAATATTTACTTTGCCAAGGCAGCTTTGAAAATCGGGGCCCAAGGACTTCAGGATTCCCTGGAGAAGCTGGGATTTGGAGGGGAACTGCCCTTTGAGATCACCATGACTAAGTCCCAGTATTCCAATACACAGACTATTGATTCAGAAATCCAGTTGGCGGACAGCGGCTATGGTCAGGGGCAGATCTTAGTGAATCCTCTCCATCTGGCTTCTCTGTATACGATGTTTTCCAACGAGGGAAGCGTGATACAGCCCAGGCTTTTATATGAGGAAAACGCTCAGCCGGTGGTTTGGATTGAGCAGGCCATCTCATACCAGGCAGCGCAAGAGGTGAGAAATGGGATGGATCTGGTAGTCAACAGTGCAAATGGTACGGGATATGGAGCCCATCGGGATGACATTGCCCTGATGGGGAAAACAGGGACAGCGGAGATCAAAGCCTCCCAGGACGATGTGACAGGTACAGAGATTGGATGGTTTGCCGTGTTTACCGCAGATCCCCAGACTCCCAAACCCCTGCTTCTTCTAAGTATGGCAGAGGATGTAAAGGAAAAAGGAGGCAGCGGGTATGTGGTAAATAAGGACGTGCAGGTTTTGAATCAGTATTTCAGTCAGTAGATCCCTGGCGCTGCATATGGTACAGAACGATATCGGTAATATACGTGTGCTCCTGCAGGCTGCTCTGGACTGTACCTGAATATTTTTCGGCAGTACGGAGGACGTTTTTCATACCGGTGCCGTAAGGTTTTAAGCTTTTTGCCCTGCTGGGATTTTCCATGTGGAACAGCAGGGTATTTTGCTGATATACAATGGAGAACTGGATTTCCGTAGAACTGCCCCACTCTGCGCAGGCTGCTATAGCGTTGTCCAGAATATTCCCAAGAATCGTGACGGCGTCTGAGAAGGGAAGAGGAAGCCCCTGGGGAATGGAGAGCCGGGGCGTGCAGCGGATTCCTTTTTCACGCATTTCCGCTGTTTTCATTCCCAGAACCGTGTCTATGGCCGGATTGCCGGTAGAGATAAACGATTCAGTCTGGTACAGCGCATGGGATGCGGTGTCAAGATACTCAAGAGCCTCCTGCTGTCCTCCCTGCCGACAGAGCAGAGAGAGGGTCTGAAGATGATTTCTCATATCGTGGCGGATGGATTGAATCCTGGAATATGCGTCCAGAAGATCTCTGTAATGCTGCTCCTGAGCTTTAAGCTGCTGTGAAAGGAGAACTCTTTCCTGTTCTTTTTGATAGTGAAGGCTGAAGCGGCGGAACAGATCGAAAAGTGCCAGATTGATAAAAAGAAAGGTAGCCTGTATAAACAGATGCATCAGATCTGAGGACGGACGGTCCACTCTGCTTCCCTGCAGAAGGAAGAGAGACAGGACTGAACTGGCAAGGGTTATAAAAGGGATAAAAAGAAAGAAGGCCCACAGGGAAAAGGGCAGATTTTCCGTGGATCTGCGGCATAGTCTCAGACAGAGAAGAAGCAGGCACCACAGAAGGGCATGGTATGCAATGTGGTACCACATAATCCAGATTTCCCCTTCCTTGGGAATCAGGTTCGTAACGTCATTAAAGATAAATACGTAGGAAAAGACAATGGTAAAAAGGCAGCTTTCAAAGAGCAGCTTTTTTTGTGGGCTCTTTGGATAAAAGGGCAGCAGCAGAAAGCTCAGGGGCAGGGTGAGAAAAGTATTATCGTAAGGTGAAGGTATCCGTATCAGAACCAATATGCCTAAGACACATATGCATCCCATGAGCCCTTTATGATTGGGAGAACCGTACATGCGGCCCATGAGCCTGGCAAGAATGAAGAGGTCAGCGGCACAGAGAAGAAAATTTAGCAGGATATCGCAGCGGGTTGTGAAAATCATTGGTGGGCCCTCCATTTTAAATACTGCAGATGTTTAGTGCGAAGTTCTTTGCGGTAGCGTTTACTTACGGGAATAACGGCGCCGCTGCGCAGAATAAGGCTGGTATTCCCCAGGGAAAGAATATATTCCATGTTGACAATATAGGAAGTATGCACCCGGACAAACAGCAGTTCATCCAGAGAAGAGCTAATTTCTGACAGCTTTCCATAAAACTCATAGACTGTTTCCAATGTGTGGAGGCTGATCTGCCGAAGTCTTGACTCGAAATAAAGGATTTCCTGAAGGGGAACCTGATACTGTCTTCGCTCAATATGAAAATGAAACAGTTTGGTTCGGTTTTCAAGATAATTTAACGCATCAGCCAGAACTTTTTGAAAGACAGCCTCATCCACCGGCTTAGGGATAAAGCGGAAGGGCAGGGTTTCAAAAACTTGATATACATATTCTTTATAATCCGTGATGTAGATAAGGAGAGCGTAGGGATCCTCCCTGCGTATGGCAGCGGCAGTTTCAATGCCAGACAGGCCGGGGAGGGAAATATCCATCAGATACACGGAAAAATGAATTTTTTCACGGGACAGACAGGCAAGCAGATCTTCTCCGCTGGAAAACACATCCACAGAGAACTCAGGCAGAAACCCGGTAATAAGGGCTTCCAGGTGTGCCTGCACAGGCCGGCTGTCCTCACATATTGCAACCGAAATCATAATAAATGTTTCTCCACGCAAAAACAGGGAACAGGTATCGAAAATATTATAAGTGAGACAGTTGGAAACTGCAAGAGATCCGGAGCGATAAAATAATGATGGCGAAACTGTTGTAAAAATGACAGATTACCCGGCCAATCATGACACCTGTCAGAATCTGTGCCTGTTTGATGATAAGATGGCATTCAGGAATGATGCCGACATTCTTGCCTCCTGCGGCTGTCCAGGAAAGTGCGGCAGTGCAGAGGCGGAGCTGGAGAAAATCAGATAACAGGTAGGAGGGCGATTACTATGAAAAAGAAAATGGGTGTATGTTTTTTGGGGTGTTTTTTACTTTCAGCTTTGCTGTCCGGCTGTTCAGCCATAAGGGATTTAAGCGAATTTGATTTTTCAGATTGGGAAAGTAGGGCAGACAGGGGAGAACATGACTGCCGGATCATTGTCCGGGACGGAGAGGGGGAGATTGTAGGCAGAAGCAGCGAGCCGGAGGTGATCCGCACCTTTGCGGCGCTGGTGGATAAGCTTATGGAAGATCAGGTGGATTTATCCTTCCGCAGAGGAGAAGACATTTTATATCAGTACGATGCCTGGGATAATGATAAAAAGATTTCTTTTTTTCTATTTGATGAGGGTGAAGTTTTATCCTGCGGCGTGGGAAGCATGCAGGTTTACTTTACGCTTACGGAGGATCAGACAGAAAGTCTGTTGGAGCTTGCGCAGACGATACAATAGCGGTAGCATTGCGCAGAGGTATATGGTAGAATAGCAGGGAATTCAAGTCCATGGATTTTGCACGGCTTCTGCAGTGGAGCCCAGGGCAGATTGGCCGGTGCGGACAGGAAAGTAAATGAAAAGAGGCAGGTATGGAAAACGGTTTTATGATTATTGATATACATACGCATATTTTCCCAGATGAGATTGCTCCCAGGGCGATGGCTAGCCTCATAGAAGATGCCCATACTAGACCGTTTTGCGATGGGACTGCTTCCGGGCTTTGTAAATCCCGCAGGGAAGCAGGGATAGACTGGTGCGTAGCTCTTCCGGTGGCAACCAGCCCCAGGCAGGTGATTCATATGAATGACAGGGCGATTCTTACTAACGATATCCGCAGAGAAACGGGCCTGATATCTTTCGGCGGTATTCACCCGGACTTTGAGGATTGGAAAAGGGAGTTGGAACGCCTGGCAAGATCTGGGATAAAAGGCATCAAGCTTCACCCTGTGTTTCAAAAAGTAAATTTGGATGATCTGCGGTATCTAAGGATTATGGAGCGGGCGGCTGAGCTTGGGCTGGCTATTTTGACGCATGCAGGAGTTTACGTCGACCGTCCTGACTCTGCTTTTTGTACTCCAAGGATGGCGCTGCAGGTTTTTAAAGAGCTGGGAAAGGTTCCGATGATTCTGGCTCATATGGGAGGATGGCGCCAATGGGACGAGGCGGAAGAAATTATACCGCAGATTCCTTTTTACCTGGATACCGCTTATTGCTTGGGTCCTATTGTGCCTTTTGATCAGGGAAGCTGGCAAGGGGGACCGCTGAATACTATGCCCCGGGATCAATTTCTGCGCTTTATAAAGCTTGCGGGAGCTAATCGGATCCTGTTCGGAACCGACAGTCCCTGGCGGGATCAGAAAGAAAGTGTGGAATCGATTTTGAATCTGCCGATTACAGAAGGAGAGAAGAGAGCTATTTTGGGGGAAAATGCGGCGAAGCTGCTTGGGCTAAAAGACTATCATGCAAAATAGGATAAGGAAACAGAATACTTTGAAATTCTTTTTAAACATGACATACTAGTGTCATGAATGTTAAGGTATAATTATCAAAAACCCGGTCAGAGCTTGACAGAGAATTTTGGAGGATAGAATATGGCATTTGATTATA
>DVGR01000023.1 GCA_018712605.1 Candidatus Choladousia intestinigallinarum | reverse complement strand
GACTTAGTAATTACAAGCAAACCTTTAGACTCCTACAAATATGTCCAGAAGGTTTGCTATCAGGAGTGTCTTATACTTGTAGTACCCAAAACATTTTCTATTAATAATGAATTAAAGGGGAAAAAACGTCTGACATATGAGGAACTTCAACATATTCCTTACTCAGTGTCAAAAGAAGAAAAAGTCTCGCTATCGATGTTTCACAGTACACCTTTTATTTTATTACGCAATACTAATTATCTCCGTGAATGTACAGAACTTTTATTTCGTGAAAATAATATCTCTCCCCCTATCGTTATGGAAGTGGATCAATCAGCCATCTCCTACAATTTTGCCAGCCTGGGGATCGGAGCTACTATTTTGAGCAATCGTCTGATTGAACCCTCTCCTAAAAATACTGAACTATATTACTACGTAATTGATAGTGAATTTACCTCAAGAGAGACTTACGTTGTATATAATAAAAGTCGATATGTTTCGTTTGCCATGCGAAAAATGATAGATATGCTTACTGCCGATGAATAATCATACTCTTTTTTTAGACATACACAGGCCGGATCCCCTTTCTGGGAATTCCGGCCTGTTTCAAGAATGTAATATTGATAAAATTATGTTCTCTTACTCCGCAACCGTCACAGAAGTTACATGGGGATTCGCTCCCTGATACCAGTACAGGAAACCTTCCATGTCAATGGTGTCTCCCACCTGAAGCTCTTCTACCGCATTGTAAACGTCTGTAGTATTATCGCAGAGATAGGACTCTACGGTAAAGGTGTAGGTCTCTCCATTCAGTGAAGCGTTGAAGTACAGATCATCTCCGTCTGTGCCGGATCCGTCATAGTTGTAGAGGAATGCCACTTCATTACCCTCTGCATCCTGCTGCGCTTCCACTGTCAGTCCCTTAAACTCAACGAATTCATTCTGATGGTTCATCAGCTCGTCCGTTCCGAGAAGTTCTGTCACGTCCACAGCATGCGCAATGTATTCCTCACCTTCCACGATCTCGAAAACAGCATCAATAATCTCTACTTCCCCTTCCCACTCAGCCTTATAGCCGGTCACCTTGATTTTCGTCCCGGGAACCAGCTCTTCATATTCTTCCTCTGAGCAGCCCATATTGTAGATAAAGTAAGCGCCGTCCTTGTCCTGGGTATAGAAGGTAGCCTGCTCCTTGCCTGTCTCTGAATCTGTCCACCAGGACTGCTTAGCCTGTACGTAAGTTTCCACTACGACTTCCGTGTCCAGATCAGCCGCTGCGTACTCAGCATAAGTCATAACGCCTTCTGACTTCTCTTCAGCGGATTCCTCTGCCGCCTCAGACACAGCCTCTGTCTCTTCCTCTGAAGCAGCCTCAGTAACTGCTTCTGTTACCGCTTCTGTTACCGCCTCTGTATCTTCCTCAGCCATTACGCTTCCAGAAAATGCAAGTGTAAGAGAAAGTGTTAAAAATAAAGCAACTGACTTTTTCATCTCAAACCTCCTGAAAAATTATTTTTAGAACCTCTCTTATTATAAACCATACAGCCCAGAAGTCAACAACCCCGCCAAAAACAACCAGGTATTATGATCCATGCTTCTTTTTTAGCGCCCGCCCCAGTACGTAAAGGGCGATCAGCGCCCAGGCCCCGGCCAGGGCTGCCAGAAGGATTACGGCTGTCTGGGGAAGAGGCCCCAAATCCTTCTCCGCTGCGGATGAAGTTCCAGCTTCTTCTAAATGATACAGAGAGGCCACATCCTCGTATAAGGTTTCCATATATGCATCGTCAACTTCCTGCTTACGGCGAACCGATTTCGTCACGTCCTCAATGAGCTGCCCCGCCGCATTTCTAAGGGAGGTAGAGCCGTTAAATACCGGGGTTGTAAAAGTATCGCTAATGTGGTCCAGCAAAAGCCTGGAGGCCTGAATCTTCACATCATAATAGGTATCGTTGTCCTCCCCGCTCCTTTCCAGGTAATCCTGATACTGTTCAGAGCCCTGGGCCTTGGAGGTTACAGGAATATACCCCTCTGTCTGGGAGTAGGCGATCTGCACTTCATTTGTCAGCAGATACTGGGCGAAAATCCAGGAGGCCAGCACCTCCTGGGGATCTTCTTTGTTAAAGATGCAGACGGAAGGCCCCTGGGAGATCATCTGGGGATTTTCCGGGTCAAACTGTGGAACCATTCTCACTTCCGTATCAAACTCCACTACATTCTCCTGGCTGATATCCAGCAGGGGAGCCTCCGTCCCCATCCAAGTAGCCCCGGCTGTAGAATCCACAGCGAAAATGCACTGGCCTGCGTTGAGGAAATTGGCCGGGTAGCCTGAGATCTTAAAGGTGGAGAAAGCGCCTTTCCCCGTATGCCCCGCAATGTCGTACAGAAGCTCTTTCGTGATATCGTTGAAGATCTGGATCTCCCCCTCCTGGGTGGAATATCCTGCTCCTTTCTGCTTCAGCATCTGGATCATCATATTGTCCGTAGACTTATAAATAAAAGGAATCAGTACGTTCTGGCCATTTACCAGATAATTTCCTTCTGAATCCTGCTCCAGGGCAGCCTCTGACACCTCCCAGATAAAATCCCAGGTCAAAGTATCCGGCAGAGTGTAGCCCAGAGCTTCCACGTATGTCTTATTGATATAACACGCCTCTGTAGAACGCATAAAGGGGAGAGCATAGCAATGGCCGTTCAGAGAACACTCCTCCAAAAACTGGGAAACAACCTCTTCCTGTGACGGCGAGTCAAATTCCAGTTTGCTTCCCCCCAGACCATATTCTTCATCGGCCATCAGGCTGTCCAGGGGAACTACCGTATTGTCTCCTGTTAGATAAGTGGCAATGTGATCCGGGTAGGTAATGCAGACGTTGGGAGTGGTTCCTGTGGAAATATTGGTAATTACATCATTATAAATATCCCCGTAATCTGTATACAGCCTCAGATTTACTGTAATATTGGGATACAGCTCCTGAAAATCTTCAATGGCTTTTTTATAGATTTCCGTCTGTGTAATGTTTGTATCGTTTTTCGCCCAGAAGGTAATCTCATAGTCTTCCGTGGTGCTGAATTCTTCCGGGATGGAAAAATCCGCTGTCTGCCTGGAGCCGTGACAGCCCGGCAGAAGGCAGAGGGCGGCTGCCGCCGCCAGAAGGGCAGATCCCTTTTTCCAAATTTCTCTCATCCTTTTGTACCTCCTCTTGAAACGCCGGCCATGATTTTCCTGCGGAATATCAAAAACAGAACGATCAGCGGAACCGAGATCACTACCACGGCCGCCATCATAGCAGGCACATTCTCCCGCCCGAATCCGTTTTCCCTGATTTCCTGAATCCCGTTGGACACCAGATAATAATTGGGATCGTCCGTGATCAGCCTGGGCCATACGTAGGAATTCCAGCACTCAATGATTTTCAGAATCACAATCGTGATCAGGGTGGGCTTGCATATTGGGAGCAGCACACGGCAGAGATATTTCAGATCTGAGGTGCCGTCCACCTTGGCCGCCCGATAAAGCTCATCCGGCACCTGCTCGAAGTTCTCTTTCAGCAGATAGATATAAAATACCGAGGTAACGGAGGGCAGAATCAAGCCTGTAAATGTATTTCTCAAATCCATATTTGTAATGGTTACGAAATTTGTGATCACCACCAGCTCATTGGGAATCATCATCAGAGAGAGGAAAAAGGTAAAGAGCAGATTCCTCCCCCGGAACTGAAGCCTTGCAAAGGCAAAGGCGGACAACACTATGACCACCATCATAACCGCCGTGGTTATAAGGGCAAAAACCACCGTATTTCCCAGATACTTAAGCAGAGGCACGGATGTAAAAGCGTCACGGTAGTTCTGCAGGGTGGGCGACAGAGTAATAAAAGCCGGAATATACTCTGAATTGTATGCTCCGTAGCTCTTTACAGAAGTCAGAAGCATCCAGTAAAAAGGAAACAGAACCACAACAGCCCAGAAAGTCAGAAAAAAATAGGTGACAAATTTCCGAATCCCCCGCCATGCCCTGGCTGATTTTTCAGTTTTATTATAATCGATCTTATTTTCCATTTGCCCGCTCCTTAATTTAATATTCAAGAATGCCTTACTCACCGCCTGCTGAGGCGGGAGTCACCTTCATCTGAGATTTACCTTTTTCCTGCTTACAAGAAGATTGATGCAGGTGATGGTAAGAACGATGGCAAAGAGAAGGATTGCCGCTGCGGAAGCATAGGAGGGATATCCGCCGCTGTCCCCATACAGCATATCGTAAACGTATCCCACAATCGTATTCATCCCCGCCGTATTTAAATCTGTGCCAAATAAGGCCACGGCATCGCTGTATGCCTTGAATGCCCCGATAAAGCCTGTGATGACCAGATAAAAAATCATGGGCGAGATCATGGGAAGGGTAATCCTCACAAAGATTCTGAACTTCGAGGTGCCGTCCACCCGGGCTGCCTTATAATAATCCTGATTCACCGAAGCCAGGGCGCTGGTGAGAATCAGTATCTTAAAGGGCAGCACAATCCAGATCGTATAAAAGCACAGCACAAACATCTTCGCCCAGTAAGGGCCGTCTATGAAATCTATGGGACTGCAACCAAACCACCCCAGGATCAGGTTCACAAGGCCATCTGTATACTCTGTTTTCTGAAACAGAATCATAAACACCAGACCGACCGCCAGGGTGTTGGTCACATAGGGAAGGAAATAGATGGTCTGGTACAATTCCCTCAGGGGCTTAATGGAGCTTAAACCCACGGCGATCAAGAGGGCCAGCCCCGTGGAGACAGGCACTGTAATAACCACCAATATAAATGTGTTCTTTACAGCCTGCAGGAAATACGTGTCATGAAGAACATAAGAATAATTATAAAGTCCCACCCCGGAGTACGTCTGGGATGCGAAATTATATTCCTCTTCAAAGGAATAGATAAAGACATCGATCAGAGGGTACACCAGAAAGGCCCCCAGGAAAACAATGGCCGGCAGAAGATACAGCCAAGCTTTAAGATTTTTCTTTTTCATAACCGGATCCTCTCTTCTGTTTCTTTGCTGAACAGATAGACTTTATTAGGCTTTACCCCAAAGCAGACGGAATCATCCAAGGGATTTATGCTGCTTTCGGCGCTGATAATGGACCGTATCTGATTTCCCATAGCCTCCTTATGGGCGGAGACTATGCTGATATCACGCCCCATTACCTCCACTCTTCCCATGGTGCAGTGAAGGGGGCCGTCCTGGCACAGAAAGAAACCTTCCGGCCGGATCCCCACATAAATCTCCTGCTCCTCCACTCCCGGAGTTTCCAGAATCCTGTCCTCGCCGATGTAGGCCCCTCCGTCTTTGATCCTTCCATGAAACACATTAATAGGAGGCGTCCCAAGAAATTTTGCCACGAAAAGATTCACCGGGTCATCATAGACCTCCTGGGGTCTGCCGATCTGCTGCACCACCCCTTCTCTCATCACCACCATCCGGTCGGAAATGCTCATGGCCTCTTCCTGGTCATGGGTGACAAAGACCGTAGTGATTCCGGTGGAACGCTGAATCTTGCGGATCTCCTCTCTTGTCTGGAGACGCAGCCTTGCGTCCAGGTTGGAGAGCGGCTCGTCCAACAGAAGCACCCCCGGCATTTTTACAAGAGCCCTGGCAATCGCCACCCGCTGCTGCTGACCTCCCGAAAGTTCGCTGGGCTTGCGCTCCATCAGCTCTTCAAGCTGCACCAGCTTTGCCGCATTTTCCACACGCCTGTTCATCTCGTCTTTAGAAAGCTTATCCTTTCCCTTCAGATTCTGAAGGGGGAACAAAATATTCTGCCTTACCGTAAGGTGAGGATAGAGAGCGTAATTCTGAAAAACCATTCCCACGCCCCTGTGCTCAGGCGCAAGTCCTGTCACGTCTTTTTCACCAAAAAAAATCTGTCCGCCAGTAGGCTTTTCCAGCCCGCAGATCAGATTCAACGCCGTGCTCTTCCCACATCCCGAGGGTCCTAGAAGCCCTACCAGTTCTCCGTCAGGTATTTCAAAATTCAGATCATTCACGGCCACCACATCCTGCCGTATCTTTTTATTGCGGTTGGGAAATGTCTTCGTAAGATTTCGCAAAACAATCTTCATGGTTCGTACCTCTCTTCTATAATCGAAGGATCATTTTTACTCTAGATTATAAAGGATTTTACCATATAAGTCCAGTCTCAAAGCAGGAGGCCCAGGACTGCTTGCAGGCCGTGGGGCTCATGCTTTCGAGACGACAACAGGTATGAGGAAGTAAGGCGGCAGCCTGGATTCCGAATACCTGGTAGGATTCCGGGAGTGCGCAGCACGCAGGAATCCGTGGACTTATATGGATTACACATCGTCCAGTCTCAAAGCAGGAGGCCATGGACTGCTTGCAGGCCGTGGGGCTCATGCTTTCGAGACGACAACAGGTATGAGGAAGTAAGGCGGAAGTTATATAATGGCTTGAAGAATATTATAAAATTTTTCTTTTGCATATTTCTCCATAAATGGATTGTGACCGCATTTTTCTAAAATATAAGTTTTGCATGGGATACCGTTTTCTTCTAACGGTTTAATTACTCCTTCTATCGGGTGCGGATCACAAACTCCCTGTATTAAAAATAGTTTGCTCTGAATATTCTTAAATGCTGTCAATAACATTCCATTCGTTCTCAGCTTAGCAGCCTCGTTCCAAATTCTGTTATACATTTCATTATCTGCTTTGTCTGCTATGAGTTTTTCGCTGCTTTCAAGGTAAAAATTATCCGATTTTTCCAAAATACTGGGTATCTTTTTAATATCTTCCTCAGTGGCCACATTATCTATCATTCTCTGAAAGATTTCACTTTCTTCGCCCGAAAGATTTCGCAATCTTCGTAAAGATATTTCTTTGACATATTTATCTGCAAGCGGCGGGCAGCCAACTAAGATAATGTTTTTACATATCTTTGGGTATTTTTCTGCAAATAAAACAGCTAACCACGCTCCCCATGAGTGACCGATTAAAGTCGGTTTTTCTTGGCAATATTCTATAATCTGCAAATATAATTCTTCAATCAATTCAGCTATAGAATATTGGGATTGCAACGCTTCAACAATTCCCCTTTCTGTCAGCCTGCTCAATTCTTCTGAACAGGTTTTTAAAGAACCTATTGCCCCAGGACCTCCATGAATTAAAACGGTCTTATAAGGTCCTTTTCCATGTAATTCAACCATTTTTATTTTTACCTCAATTCTAATTTTCGTCACTTTTTAATACCGCTATTGTATCATCTATTTGGCGCAATCACAATTCAATACAGTATCACACCGTTTGCTGTGGCTGTACCGCCTGTTCCACTCACTTCTTAACAACAAGCTCTTTATCTGCTCGTTACTGTATTGTTCAGGCTTCTCCAGCAGGCTTTCCAGTATCGCCCCATGCTCAATAAGGCGGCTTACCCTCCTGCTTTTCGGAGGGACTAACCCTCCAGACTGAAGAAGAAAGGAGGGCGTTGCCATTCAAGAATGCCACTGGCATTCTTGCTGCGAGGCGCACGTCATGCAACGCATGACGTCTTTCCTATGTGCGCCCCTGCAATCCGCCGGAGGCTCATCTCAGATGAGGGATTGACATACGCCACTGAAACTGCTTTGTTGCTTACCGCCTATAAAGGCGGAAGTCAGCCTCATCTGAGATGTATGTTACATACGCTGATTTGATTCAGCTTTTGATATTCATTGTTGCCCTTGTCGGTCTTGTTTACGAGATTTTCAAGGATAGACGAAAGTAGCCGCCAACTACTGCCAATAGTTGACGGCTGTTTGTAAATAACAGTTGTAATCATAAGGGGTAGGCCGCTTCTCTGGCTTTCCCTTTTTCTATTTTTAATATAGCACGGCTGTCAGCAGGACGCAAGCCCTTATTCGTTCTTATCATATTCATTTATTATGACTGCTCAGGCATTCGCAGCAAAATGACCCCAAACGTTTCATAAACGTGCTGCTTCTATTCACAGCCACCCCCATCCACATGCGCACTCGTCGCGCTTACAGCGCTCCAGTGCATCATTTTCCATGCAACGTTTTTTCCAATCCGATTGCTTTTTCTGCTTCACTTTAGTACAATAGAGAAAAACTTATTTTGAGGACACATTTATGAATGTTCTGTTTGCCGGCGGTTGGGATATGGTTGGAGCATATCTTGCAGACCGCCTGATTATTGAAGGAAACCATGTGTGCTGGGTGACCGGGGACGATACGCACCTGCTCTGGAATAAACGTTTCAAGGGCTCCGTCTACTGCGGCCAGCGCAGCCGTGAGGAGTATCTGCGTATTCTCAGATCAAATTCTGTTGACGTAATTGTATTTATGACCGCTCCTCTGAGAGAAAATTTTGAAGAATTTCCAGAGTATGAAAGCCAGATCGGAGAGCTGACGGACCTTTTAAACGTCCTTCGCAGCTATCCTGTGAAATCTCTGGTCTATTTGTCTTCCCTGGAATTGGACTACCCGGATCTCTATACTCCAGTTCTCACGGATCTGGCTGCAGGAGAGATGCTGTGTCAGGCGTATCACAAGACTTTTGAGCTTCCCGTATTGATCCTGCGTCTGGGCTGTGTGTACGGAAGCTTTGCCAGAGACCGGATGGGATATACGGGGCGTACTCTGAATGCCCTGAAGAGGCAGATTCCCCTCTCAAGCTCTTACTCGGAGGACTCTCTTCTGGACACCGCCTATGGGGAGGACGCCGCCCAGGCCCTGTATCTTCTGCTCACCTTAGGGAAACAGGGACTGTACCGGCTTTTCAGCGGTCATCCCCTTACTTTCGGAGAATACTTTTCTTTTCTGGGCCAAGCCGCCAAAGTCCGTCCCTCTGTCCGATGGACTTCTGCCAGAAGATCTCCAGAGAGAGATTTTTTCCTCTCTGAGCGTTCTGTAAACCTGGAGACAGGATGGATGCCCATAACCCTTCTGCAGGAAAAAGGTCTGGAAGCTCTCAGGAAAACTCTCCGGGATTCCTCCCAGGAGATCCGGCCCCGTATGGGAAGCCGATTCTTTAAATCCGTGAAAAAATGCTTCTTAAGGAAATCTCTGAGGAATCTGGCCGAAACTCTTGCAGCCTTCGGTGTTACCTGCCTGCTGCTGAACTTCAGCCAGGATGTGTCCGATCTGAAATACGTAGATATCCGGCTGATGTTCGTGGCTGTCATCTCCGCCCTGTATGGACTGAAGCTGGGGCTTCTTTCCATCGGCCTTGCTACCGCCTCCTACCTGTACAGCCTTCTGGCGGCCAGAATCGATATTACATATTTTCTGTACAGTGTGGACACCTGGATTCCCTTTGTGATATACGGGGTGGCAGGCACGTCTATTGGATATATAACGGACCGCCGCAGGGATGAGTATGACAGCCTGCAGGAGAGCCACCGCCTCCTGGAAGAAAAGTACGAATTTCTCAAATCCATCCATGGGGAAACCCTGGATATCAAAGGAAAGCTTCAGAAACAGATTCTCACCTCCAAGTACAGCTTCGGCTATGCCTATGAGGTGGCGGTTAAACTGGACAGCCTGAAGCCTGAACTGATTATCTTGAAGGTTATCAGTATCCTGGAGCACATTATGGACTGCAAAAAAGCGGCGATTTTTCTGCTGGGAGAGCAGAATACCCGGTTTGCCCGGCTTAAGGCCTGCTCTGCAGAGCTGCGGGACATTGTCCCTTCCTCCCTGGAGATGGAGAAATATCCCCGCATCCAGGAGTGCTTCTCTAAGAAAGAAACCTTTATTAACACCGCTCTTGAAGCCGGATACCCGGATTATGCGGCTCCTTTATTCGCCCAAGACAGGCCCTTTGCCTTCATCGCTATTTATGATATTGGTGCGGATAAGTTTACCGTTTATTTCCAGAACTTGTTCCGTATCATCACTAACCTGATCGAACAGAACCTAGCCAAGGCCCTGAAATATGAGCGGCTGAAAAAGGACAGTATGTACTATCCCGGCACAGCTCTCTTATATCCAAAAGCTTTCCAGGAACGTCTGAATATTATGCTCTCAGAGAGCGACGATATCGCCTACAGCTTTATCCTGGCAAAGGTTTATCCGGCAGCGGCTGAGGACAGAACCGTCACAGCCGGGAGGATTGCCGGCGTGATCCGCGGAAGCGACTGCATGGGTGTGGACGCTGACGGGGATTATGCCGTAATTCTTGTGAATATGAAGGCCGAATATCTGGATAACCTGAAAGAACGCTTCAGACGGGCCGGGCTTACGCTGGAGGTTGTGACAGAGCCATGAAAACATACGAAATTTTTGTGTGCATCCTTTACCTTCTGGCCGCCTGCCTGTACTCCTTCCAGTCGGCCCGGAATTCTTCAAGCTGGCAGCGGGGGCTTTTCTCTCTTGTTATCTGCCTGGCCTTCCCTGGTGCGGGCCTGTTTCTTTTGCTCTTTTTAAAATGGTATGCCGGTAGGCTTCAGGATAAGGACCGTTTGGAAATCTATATGGACGATTCCTTTCATGGGGAGGACCTCCAGCTTCTGCAGAAGCCGGATTCTGACAAAGAGCTGAACCAGGTTCCCATGAAGGAAGCTCTGAATCTCAACGACTTCTCTTACCGCAGAAGTATGATTATGGATCTGCTGAATGAAGAGGACATCCTTCAGTACCTGGATATTCTCAAGGAAGCCCTGGACAATGAGGACACAGAGACCACCCACTATGCCAGTACCATTATCATGGAACTGCAGCGAAAAACTCAGGATCTCATAACCCAATGGGAGGTACAGTACGAACAAAACCCGGGGGATCCTGCGTCAGCCTCAAAGTGGGAAGAGCTTTTATACAAGGTGATTCAGAGCAGGCTATATGAGGAACACACCCTGGGACGCTATTACAGGAAATATTACCGGGTGTCTGACCGGCTTTTGTCATCCGATCAGCCAGCCCAGCAGTACTACCTCCACCGGATCCAGATTCTGTTCCAGGAGGGGAATTTAACAGATGCCAAAGGATTCTGCATACAGTTCCAGGAACGGTTCCCTGCCAGCGAGGAAGCCGTACTGTGTCTGGTGGAATTCTTCATCCGGGCAAAGGATTCCCAGGGCATGACAGAGTTTCTTCAGCGTCTTCCCTCCCTGCCCGTTCATCTGACCCAGAAAACTTTACAGTATATTAAAATTTTTCAGAAAGAGTGATTTTTTGAAAAAATATTATCATCAGCTTCTTTTTGTTTTTGCAGTATCAGTCCTGATTATGTTTATGGTTATTTTTGTCAATACCAAATGGATCGCCCAGCCGGAAAGCCAGTACGCTTCCAGAGTCGTTCTCGATCAAAAGACATCCGGCGTCTCTCTTGGAACCATCACTGACTCCAGGCGTACTGCCCTGATTCTGTACAGCCCGGGAGACAGCGTCTCCTGTTACTATAAAGATAATCTTATTAAAGCGTTGGAAGTTCTGCGGATGGAATGGGAACTCCAATCCCTGGATCATTCGGACAGCGTCAGTTATCCTGAATACGATCTGGTGATCCTTGCCTCTCCCTATGTGGAAGAAGAGATGGCGGATCCCATCAGCCGGCTGTTTGATTACGTATCTCAAGGCGGCAAAGTCTTTTGGGGAATTCTCCCGGTTAATACCGGAATACAGTTTAGCAGCGTTTACCGTCAGATGGGAATTGTAGAATATGGAGACTATAAAAGCTACAGCTCCTTTACCGTGACAAAGGATCTGGTTCCCGGTATGTCTGGAAGAACTTTTTCCTCAGAAGCTTTTGAGGACGTGGGACTGGCCTTGACCCTGGATGAGGACGCCCAGGTGTATGCTTCCGCTCTCACTGAAGACGGCAGCAGCCTCCCTATGGTATGGAACTTTCAGAGGGGAGAGGGCAGTATTACTTTTTACAACGGCACCGGAATCACCGGCGATTACTGGAGAGGCTTTGCCGCCGGATGCATCCTGACTTTGTTCGAGGATTCCATGTACCCCATTATCAATGCCCTCTGCCTGTTTATAGACGATTTCCCCTCACCCCAGTATGAGAGCTCCAGCGATGTGGTCAGGGAAGAATACAATCGTTCA
>DVGR01000174.1 GCA_018712605.1 Candidatus Choladousia intestinigallinarum | reverse complement strand
GGCTTCCGGTAAAGGGGTACAGCAGCGGCCCCCTGGGGGGCGACCAGCAGATCGGGGCCAGGATCGTGGAGGGAAATATAGACTTTGTGATTTTCTTTTCTGATCCTCTGGAAGCCCAGCCCCACGATCCGGATGTGAAAGCCCTTCTTCGAATTGCGCAGGTCTATGATATTCCTATCGCCAATAACCGGGCCACAGCGGATTTCATGATCACCTCCCCCTATATGGAGACGGAGTATGAACATGAAGTGATAAATTTTGGAAAGAAAGTCGCCGAGAGAGCGCAAACTCTGGGTAAATAGGGATATAGGGCCCGCCTGCAGTGAGGATTTTTCTGCAGGCGGGCCTTATTACACATTCCGATACTATCAAAAAGAGAACTTTAACTTGAAAATGAGATAAAATTATGCTATTCTTTTTTAAAATGCCAGGGTCAAAAGACCTAAGCCCACATGAGCTTGCTCATAGGTGGGCGTGAGACTTCTGGGTTTTTGCGCAGAAGCGATACATTTCTTCATAGGCTTCAAGCTCTGCCTCACAGGAGGGCAGGGCTGGGATCAGTCCGGTACAGTCTGTGGCGGAGCAGGCGGTGCCGAAGTCGTCAAAATAATTCTCAGCTTCTTTTTTCGTTTGATTTTCCATTTATAAAAACTCCTTTCTGTGGAACCAGGATTTGTCAGAGGATAAAATCCCTGAGATATTATTTGCAGAGAGGGAGAATTATAAACATTATAAAGTCAGGGGGCGGTAAAATTTGTACAGCGAGGTGATTTCAGCAGCAGTCTGCGGCGTGGAGAGCAGGCTGATTTTGGTGGAAGCGGATGTGGCCAACGGGCTTCCAGGATTTTCCATGGTTGGATTTTTGTCGTCCGAAGTCCGAGAAGCCCAGGATCGGGTGCGGACAGCGATTTACAATTCAGGGGTGCGGCTGGAGGCCAAGAAGGTAACCGTGAATTTGGCGCCGGGGGATATAAGGAAATCCGGCTCAGGGTTTGACCTGCCCATAGCCGTGGCGGTACTGGCCGCATACGGCGTCATTCCAAGGGATTCTATAAAGGAAACGTTTTTTGCCGGGGAGCTGGGTTTGGACGGAAGAGTTAATAAAATCCGGGGAATCCTGGGGATGGTTATGGAAGCCAGGAAAGCAGGGTGCAGAAGCTGTGTGCTTCCCAAGGGAAATGCGCCGGAGGGAGCCGTCATAGAGGGAATACAGATCCTGGGGGCAGGATCCCTGCGGGAAGTGATGGATCATTTTAACGGAGCCGCACAGATAAAAGAGACGGTATCTAATATAGAAGAAAAATTTCAGCAGGGAGAAGAGAGGGCAAAGCTGGACTTTGCAGATATCCGGGGTCAAAGGCTGGTGAAGCGGGCTATTGAGATAGCGGCTGCAGGGATGCACAATATCCTCATCAGCGGGCCGCCGGGCTGCGGAAAGTCTATGATGGCGAAACGGATTCCCACCATCCTTCCGCCTTTGTCCAAGGAAGAGGCCCTAGAGGTGTCCCGGATCTACAGTGTGGCAGGACTTTTGCCGGAGGCGGGGCTTGTGACGAGACGTCCCTTCCGTATGCCCCACCATACGATCTCAGGGGCGGCAATGGCGGGGGGAGGCTTCGTGCCGGGGCCGGGAGAAATCAGCTTCGCCCACAGAGGGGTGCTGTACCTGGACGAGCTTCCAGAATACCAGAGCGAAGTGCTGGAGGTTTTAAGACAGCCTATGGAAGACGGGCGTGTGATTCTCTCCCGGGGCGGGGGTACTTACATTTTTCCCTGCGAGTTTATGCTGGCGGCCTCCAGGAATCCTTGTAAATGCGGCTACTATCCTGACAGGAGCAGGTGCCGGTGTACCCAGGGGGAGGTGGAACGGTACCTGCACCGAATCAGCAGGCCTCTGCTGGACCGCATCGACCTGCATGTGGAAGCGGAACCGGTGAAATACCAGGAGCTGACCGGGGAAAAGCAGGAGGAAACCTCAGAAGAGATCAGGGAAAGAGTGCAGAAGGCAAGGCAGCGGCAGCAGGAGCGGTACCGGGGAACAGCACTTCGGTTTAACCGGGATCTGACGCCTGCTCTGTTAGAAGAGTACTGCCCCTTGGGGGAAGAAGAAAGGCGTCTCACAGAAGAGGTATACAGGAAAAAGGATTTGACAGCCAGATCCTTTCACCGCTTGCTGAAGGTCTCCAGAACCATAGCGGATCTGGAGGGAAGCCGGGATATTCAGAGCCGCCATATCAGCGAGGCCCTTTTATACCGGCCTGTAAGGCAGCTTATGTGAGAAGGGAGGCGCAGAAGATGCCGGAAGGGAAAAGAGAATATGGTACATCCCAGGGAGAGACGTATTGGAACTGGTTCTGCTGTATTCCGAAGCTTACATACGCCCAGAGAGAAATTCTTTTAAAATGTTTCGGCAGCCCTGAAGCCTTGTGGAGAGCTTCGGAGAGGGAGCTTGCCTATCTTGAGGAAAAGGGCTTTGCTTTTTTGGCGGAGGTAAAAAAGTTCAGACAAGAAAATCCGCCGGAAAAAACAGAACATACAGTAAAGAGTCTGGGAATACAATTTACCAGCTATGAGAATGACCATTACCCTGGAAGGCTTCGAGAACTTTCAGGGAGGCCCCACGGACTGTTCTGGAAGGGGAAAATTCCAGGGGAAGATACAAAGACTGCGGCGGTGGTGGGCGCAAGGGAATGTACCCCCTTTGGCAAGGAGACGGCAGAGGAGCTGGCCAGAGGAATCGCCCGGGCCGGAGGTGCGGTAGTCAGCGGAGCCGCCTACGGAGTGGACGGGGCGGCGCAGCTTTCAGCCCTGCTGGCAGGGGGAGAGAGTGTGGCTGTTCTGGGCTGTGGAACAGATGTCCGGTATCCTTCGGGAAACAGTAAATTATTTGATTTGCTGGAACGCCAGGGGACCCTAGTATCGGAGTATCCTCCCGGCACGCCGCCCAGAAGATACCATTTCCCGGTCAGAAACAGGATTATCAGCGGTTTGTCAGACGTGACCGTGGTGGTAGAGGCCAGAAAGCGCAGCGGTTCCCTGATCACTGCAGGCTTTGCGGCGGAGCAGGGGAGAGAGGTGTACGCTGTTCCGGGACGTCCGGGGGATCCTTTAAGTGAAGGATGCAATGAGCTGATTTCCCAGGGGGCCGGCATATTCCTCTCAGCGGAGAGCTTCCTGAAAGCATTTTTTCCCGAAAAAACGGGGCAAAAAAAGTGGTGCAAAGAAGATCTGACACTTGCGCCTGCTGAAAAATTGGTGTATAGTAGTCTCGATTTGCATTCAAAAACCCTGTGGGAATTGGCTGAATGCACGGGACTCTCCCTTTCGGAGCTGGGAAGCAGCCTGCTTTCCCTGGAGGGGAAAGGATATATACAGGAGACGGAGCAGAACACGTTTGCCCTGCGAAAATGAGGCAGGGAGGTTTTGGGAAACTGCCCGGGAAAACAGAAGTATTGAAAGAATTTGAAATCAACAGGGGTAATTATGGGAGGAATTTGCAATGGCAAAGAATTTAGTGATCGTCGAGTCACCCACCAAGGTAAAAACGATTAAGAAATTTTTAGGCCAGAATTATGAGGTGCTGGCGTCCAACGGCCATGTACGGGATCTGCCGAAAAGCCAGCTTGGAATAGACGTGGAGCACGGATATGAGCCAAAGTATATTACGATCCGGGGAAAAGGAGACATTCTTGCGTCCCTTAGGAAGGCCGGGAAGAAAGCTGACAAAGTCTATCTGGCTACGGACCCTGACCGGGAGGGGGAAGCCATTTCCTGGCATCTGTCAGAGGCTTTGAAGCTGGACAAGAAAAAACAGAACAGAATCACCTTCAATGAGATTACGAAAAGCGCAGTTAAGGAATCTCTGAAACATGCGCGCCCTATTGATATGAATCTGGTGGATGCGCAGCAGACCAGAAGGATTCTGGACAGGATGGTGGGATATAAAATCAGTCCCCTGCTCTGGCAGAAGGTGAAGAGAGGATTGAGCGCCGGAAGGGTACAGTCTGTGGCCCTTCGCCTTATCGGGGACAGGGAGGATGAGATTAACGCCTTTATCCCCCAGGAGTACTGGACCATGGAGGCCATCCTGTCAGCGCCGGGAGAGAAAAGGCCGGTGCGGGCCAAATTTTACGGCAAAGACAAGAAAATGACCATTACCTCCGAGGCGCAGATGCAGGAGATATCTGGCAGTATAAAGGATGCTCAGTACCTGGTGGAAGATGTAAAGCGGGGAGAGAGGACGAAAAAGCCGCCCCTTCCCTTCACCACCAGCACCATGCAGCAGGAAGCGGCGAATGTGCTGAATTTCTCAACCCAGAAGACCATGCGTCTGGCGCAGCAGCTCTATGAGGGAATCGACATCAAGGGGAACGGCACCGTGGGATTGATTACCTATCTGCGTACGGACTCCACCAGAATTTCCGAGGAGGCGGACGCAGCGGCCAGAAGCTTCATTTCCTCTCAGTATGGAGAGAGCTTTGCGGGAGAGGGGGGAAACGCCGGCAGCGGAAATAAAAAGATCCAGGATGCGCATGAGGCCATCCGCCCGTCCGACATAAACCGGACGCCGGCAAGTATGAAGGATTCTCTTACACGGGATCAGTTCCGCCTGTATCAGTTGATCTGGAAACGTTTTACCGCCAGCAGAATGGCGGCGGCCAGGTATGAGACTACTACTGTGAAAATCAAGGCCGGAGACTACCGATTTACGGTGGCCGCTTCCAGAGTTCTGTTTGAGGGATTCATGTCTGTGTACACAGACAGCGCAGATGCGAAAGAAGAGAATAACGTTCTCAAAGGGAATCTTGAGAAGGGGATGGAGCTGAAGCTGCAGGAGCTCGAGACGAAGCAGCATTTTACTCAGCCGCCGGCCCATTATACAGAGGCGTCCCTGGTCAGGACCCTGGAAGAGCTGGGAATCGGACGTCCTAGCACCTATGCTCCCACCATTACCACCATTATCGCCAGAAGATATGTGGCGAAGGAAAACAAAAATCTCTATATAACAGAGCTGGGTGAGGTGGTAAATAATATTATGAAAGAAGCCTTCCCCAGTATTGTGGACGTGAATTTTACCGCCAACATGGAGTCTCTTCTGGACTCTGTGGGTGAGGGAACCGTTCCCTGGAAGACGGTAGTAGAGAATTTCTATCCAGACCTGGACGCTGCTGTGAAGGCTGCGGAGAGGGATCTGGAGAAGGTGACCATAGAGGACGAGGTTTCCGACGTAGTCTGTGAAGAATGCGGAAGAAATATGGTGATAAAATACGGGCCTCACGGAAAATTCCTGGCCTGTCCCGGTTTCCCGGAGTGCAGGAACACAAAGCCTTATCTGGAGAAGATCGGCGTGGCCTGCCCCAAGTGCGGAAAGGATATTGTGATCCGCAAGACGAAAAAGGGCAGAAAATACTATGGCTGCCAGGGGAATCCTGACTGCGACTTTATGTCCTGGCAGAAACCTTCTAAAGAAAAATGTCCCCAGTGCGGCGGCTATATGGTAGAAAAAGGAAACCGGCTGGTGTGTGCCGATACTGCCTGCGGATACGTTTGCGGAAAAGACCAGAAATAAAAAATAAATATGCGCCAATACCTACGAAATGCGTTGATTTTCTGAAAATTGTATGGTAACATATAAAATAGAATCAGATAAAATGTGGGTAGAGGAGGTCCAAGATGAGTGTACAATTACTGGATAAGACCAGAAAGATTAATCAGCTCCTGCATAACAACAATACGAGCAAAGTAGTGTTTAACGATATCTGCGACGTCTTGACCGGGATTCTGAATTCCAATATTCTGGTAATCAGCCGGAAGGGGAAGGTTCTGGGAGTTGGGTTATGCGATGGAGTTGAGGAAATCAAGGAGCTGATCGTTGACAGAGTGGGCGGCCATATTGATCCCATGCTGAACGAGCGTCTTCTTGGCGTACTGTCTACAAAAGAAAATGTAAATCTTGAGACTCTTGGATTCGTTGGAGAAAATGTCAGAAAATATCAGGCAATTATCAATCCCATTGATATTGCGGGAGAACGTCTTGGAACAGTATTTATGTATAAATATGGCAGCCAGTACGAGATTGACGATATTATTCTGAGCGAGTACGGGACGACGGTGGTAGGTCTTGAGATGATGCGTTCTGTGAACGAGGAAAACGCAGAAGAGAATCGAAAGATACAGATTGTGAAATCGGCAATCAGTACCCTCTCTTTTTCAGAGATGGAAGCTATTATCCATATTTTCGATGAACTGGACGGTACGGAGGGAATTTTAGTGGCCAGCAAGATTGCGGATCGGGTAGGGATCACCCGTTCGGTCATTGTGAATGCGCTGCGGAAATTTGAGAGTGCAGGAGTGATTGAATCCAGATCCTCCGGAATGAAGGGAACTTATATTAAGGTTCTGAACGACGTGGTATTTGACGAGCTTGAAGAGATTAAGAAGACTAAAAATATTAAATAAAACAGGAGTTTTAAAAATCAGAGACAGTTCACTCTCTTGGGACCGTCTGGAGACCCGGCTTAAAAACGGATCTCCAGGCGGTCTTTGACTTTCAATATTTTCTGTTAATTTAAAAAAGTGAGAAAAAGAGAGAAATGATGAGATACAGAGAGATAAGGTGAAGATAAGCTTTAAAATCTGACAGTATTTGAAGTTGCATTATTTCCTCAATTTAACTAATATATCATTGTTGATCAGCACTCGATGTTGATGAGTGCTAATAAAAGGGCCAATGATCATCTAAGGAGGAATTAAATATGAAGTTAGTACCATTAGGAGACAGAGTTGTATTAAAACAGTTCGAGGCAGAAGAGACGACAAAATCCGGGATTATCCTCACAAGCAAAACACAGGAAAAACCTCAGGAAGCAGAAGTTATTGCAGTTGGCCCCGGCGGAATGGTTGACGGCAAGGAAGTAACGATGCAGGTGAAGGTTGGAGATAAAGTGATCTATTCCAAATATGCAGGCAACGAAGTAAAGCTTGACGATGAAGAGTACATTATCGTAAGACAGAACGATATTCTCGCAGTTGTTGAGTAAGAGCCGCAGTTTGGGACTCTGAACGGTTTTGGCCGGAAGAAACATACAGATAAAAGAATAAGAATGAAAATCAGGAGGCATGATTATTATGGCAAAGGAAATTAAGTACGGTGCTGACGCAAGAGCGGCACTGGAAGCAGGCGTAAATAAATTAGCTGATACAGTACGTGTGACTTTAGGACCCAAGGGAAGAAACGTTGTTCTTGACAAGCAGTTTGGATCTCCGTTAATTACAAACGATGGCGTTACCATCGCCAAGGAGATTGAGCTGGCAGACTCATTTGAGAATATGGGAGCGCAGTTAATCAAGGAAGTAGCTTCCAAGACAAACGATGTGGCTGGTGACGGTACTACTACCGCTACCGTTCTGGCACAGGCAATGGTTCATGAAGGAATGAAGAACCTGGCAGCAGGGGCTAACCCCATTATCCTGCGGAAGGGTATGAAGAAAGCTACGGACGCCGCAGTAGAAGAGATCCGTGAGATGAGCCAGGAAG
>DVGR01000173.1 GCA_018712605.1 Candidatus Choladousia intestinigallinarum | reverse complement strand
CTCTCAATCTGCGCCGCGTCCTCATGGTTCATAAAAATATTTTTCCCCTGATCAAATGCTTCAATGGCTTTCATTTCCTCTTCCGAAAGCTGAAAATCAAAGACATTCAGATTCTCCGCCATACGCTCCTTGTGGGAAGATTTCGGGATAACCGGAATCCCGCTCTGAATCAGGAACCGAAGCGCCACCTGACCTGCCGACTTATTGTATTTCGCACCAATCTTATATAAAACAGGATTTGTGAAAATCCCATTTTCCCCGCGGGCAAAAGGAGCCCACGCCTCGATATGCGCGCCATATTTTTCAATATACTTCCTGTCGTCTTTGTGCTGCTGGAACACATGGGTTTCAAGCTGATTGATCATAGGCTTGATCTCACTGAAAAGCGCCAGATCCATGAAACGGTCGGGATAGAAATTGCTGACACCGATTGCCCGCACCTTGCCTGCCTTGTACGCCTCTTCCATAGCGCGCCATGTGCCATAGTAATCGTTGAATGCCTGATGAATCAAAAGCAGATCAATATAATCGGTTTTCAGTTTCTCCAGGGACTCCTCAATCGACTTTTTTGCGTTTTCATAACCTGCGTTCATGATCCACACTTTCGTCGTCAGAAACAAGTCCTCACGTTTTACCTTCCCCTTGGCAATCGCTTTGCTGACGGCGTTTCCAACACCTTCTTCGTTGTAATATGCCTGAGCCGTGTCAATCCCGCGATACCCGACTTCAATCGCATCCGATACACAGCGCTCACATTCCTCTGGGCTGATGAGGAAACATCCATAACCAAGCATTGGCATTTTCACTCCGTTGCTTAATGTAATGTACTCCATAAAAACCTCCTCGCTTGAAATAAAAAAACTGTAGATGTACTCTCTTTTATTTGGTACATCTACAGTATAAAATAGCCTTTTCAAAATGTAAAATGCTTATATTCATGCAACCGCAATTCATTTTTTGTATTTCAATTTTGTTCCTGCAAAAATTGAACGAACGCCCTTGTCGCCTGGGAAACTACCCGCCCTCTTTTCCACGCAAGCATCGAACCAACAGACAGCTCCGGATCAAGCGGCAGGAATTTCATATCGTCATAGTGACAATCCTGCTCCAGACAAATCACTGCGCCCTTTCTTTCACGGGCAACGATCACCGCATTGTGCAGGACATTGTAATTGGCGCTGAAATCCATCTCCCTGGCAAATTCCCCTGACCATTCCTTCAGCTCCGTATGGGCAGGCGTATTGACATGGATCGTAAATACCAGAGTTCCCACCAGATCGCCGGGATAGATGGCTGTCTGTCCCGCCAGGCGAGCATCTTTATGGATCAGAACGCCCCACCGCTCTTTCGTCCGCATGGGCAGTGTTTCATACTGTTCCAGTCCAAAAGGCTGTAAAAACAGTCCAATGTCCAGTGTTCCCTGTTCCATGCGCTCCTGTATTTCCTCATTAGAGCCGCTGTATAATTCAAACTTTACTTTTGGATAGCGTTCCTGAAAAACCGTCATATATTTTGCCAGTTCCTGCACACTTTTCAATTCATTACAGCCAACGGAGATAATCCCCGTCAGTGTATCCTCATTCTGCGCGACCTCGCTTTTCGCCTTTTCAGCAAGGGATACAATATCCTGCGCCCTTCTACGGAACAGCATCCCCTCATTTGTGAGTATCACGCTATGGTTGGTACGTTCAAACAACTTTGTGCCAAGTTCTTCCTCCAGCTGCATGAGCTGTCTGGAAAGGGTCGGCTGCGTCACATGGAGCAAGCCTGCCGCCTTTGTGATATTTTCTTCCCTGGCAACCATGAGAAAATACTCTAACACACGAATATCCAAAATCATCACCTGCCTTTACTGCATATTATAACTTGCGCAGTAATCAATTTCAACATTTCTATTGGATGGATATTCAATATATCAATCACGCTTCTCTATTATTTTTAATTTCTCCACTACATACCGTAGCCGCTCATCCGGCGTTGGAATCTCTCCGGCACAGGGAATCTTCCTCCACTGAACCCATTTCTCCAAATCCGGAGCATTCCATCCTTTTTCTATGCGGGCTGAAATAATCGCCCGCATTTCTTTAACCGTAATATTCCTTTCACGGGCCAGCCTTTCAAATAAGTGTTCTTCCTTTTCCACATCCGTACCTCCTGCAAATAACCTTCCCTTTTCCTGCCATACTAATTCTATGCCCTTTAAGGGAAATATGTTATCTACTGATTGTGACTATTATAGCACCCTTTTGGGAATTAGAATAGATACAGATAGGCAGGTGATGGCATGGACGCGCAAAGACGCATAAAGCAACTCATGGAAGAACGAAACTGGACGGATTATCGACTGGCAAAAGAATCCAATCTTTCCCATTCCACGGTCACAAATATGTTCAATCGGAATAACGCTCCGACGCTACCGACCTTAGAGGCGGTCTGTAAGGCATTCGGTATTACTTTAGCGCAATTTTTCACAGAGGGAAACAGCCCTGAACTGACGGAAGAACAGCGCATCTTATTTGCAAAATGGAGTACCTTAAAAGACGATCAGAAACAGGCATTGCTTGCACTGATTGACACCATGAGAAGTTGAAAAGCACATTATTCCCAACCGGGCGGAAATAATGTGCTTTTTTCATGCCTTTAACCATTCTATATACTCAACCTTCATTTAACAATCCTGTTTTCTCAACCTACCCTATATCAATCCTGTGTACTCAACCTTCCGCCAGTTTTTGCCCTCGATATGTTTCCTCGGAGTAAGCAGGCATAAAAAATCCGGGAGCCAGAACCGTTATCCAAACAGTCCAAACTCCCGGAAATCCCTTGTTTTCTACACTTTTTCGCTATCCTATTTTTCGACTTTTGACATCAATACTATAGTCTCAACATGCCCCGTCCCCGGGAACATGTCTACCACACATGACTTTTCCAGACGATATCCCCCCGCCTGGAGGGCCTCCAGATCTCGTACCAGGCTTGTGGGCTTACAGGATATGTAGACAAGCCGTTCTACCCCATACTTCATTATCTTAGTAAGAGCTTTGGGATGGATACCGTCTCTTGGGGGATCCAGAACAATGAGATCTGGCTTTTCTTCCACCGTGTCCAGAACCTTCAGTACATCGCCTGCCAGAAAAGTACAATTATCCAGCCTATTGGCCTGGGCATTCTGGCGGGCGGCTTCCACCGCCTCCGGTACTATTTCTATTCCTACCACCTTTTCCGCCACGGGCGCCAGGATCTGAGCAATGGTTCCTGTTCCGCTGTAAAGATCAAAGATAACCTTGTCTCGGGTGTCCCCTATGAAGGAACGGGCTGTCTCATAGAGAACCTCCGCTCCCAGGGAATTTGTCTGAAAGAAGCTAAAGGGTGAGATACGAAAATCCAGTCCCAAAATCCTTTCCTGGAAAAAGTCCCTGCCATACAGAAGCTCTGTCCCATCGTTGGCAATCACATCCGCCAGGCTGTCGTTGCTGGTGTGGAGAATACCCGTTACCTGCCCCTTCAGGGGGAGGTTCAGGATTCCTTCTTTCCATGGCGTCAAATCCGGCGAGGCCTGGGTGCTTGTAATCAAATCCACCAGCATCTCCCCGGTATTTTTTCCCTTTCGTACCAGAAGGTGACGAAAATATCCCTGGTGGGTCAGCTTGTGGTAAAAGGGAAGGCCGCAGGTCCTGGCAAATTCTAAGGTAAAGCTGAGGATTTTCCGAAAGTCCTCTTCCACAATGCAGCACTCATCTGTAGTCAATATATCATAAAAGCTTCCCCTCTTGTGAAGTCCTAAGGTGAGAGGGCCATCTTTACATGCATCCCCGAAAGAATACTCCATTTTGTTCCGGTAGCCAAATTGTTCCGGACTCTTTTTTATTCCCTGGAATTCATAAGGCGTCTCACAGACAGAATCCAAAAGTTCCTTGACCTGCCTCTCCTTTAGTCTTAGCTGTTCTTCATAAGGCAGGGTCTGATACGTGCAGCCGCCGCACTCCGCAAAATGGGGACAGGGGGAGTCTTGCTCCAAGGGAGATCTCTCCAACACTTCCAAAAGCCTTCCTTCCGCCTTTCCTTTTCTCTTTTTCGTCACCGAGAAGCGGATTTTTTGTCCCTCCAAGCCATTTTTTATAATGACCTTTTCTCCTTCACAAAAAACAATCCCCTTGTTGGGGAATTCTGTCTTTTCTACGATTCCTTCCAGCACCATGCCCTTTTTCATACCAATACTCCTTAACTTCTTGTTTTCTTGTCCATTCAAGAATGCCGCCGGCAGCCATGTCAGTTTTGTTCCTCGCCGCCCATAGAGGCCCCTCATCTGGGATGTAATCTCCGCAGCTCTTTTTATATCACGTGAAACTGCATTTCCTGTAATAATCAAGACGTATCAATAACGATTTCCCTCACTTACGCACAAGCACAGCATATGGGAAATCTTTTTGTTCGCCGCCACTTTAATCCCATACAAGAATCATGGGAATAGGCCGCCTCCAATTCCCCAAATCCCTCAATTCTTGATGAGGCTGTTTTACTCCGGGAACAAACACCGCACACCCGCATAGCGGGTGGTTTATATTTCGTGCGTCTCCGTTTCTCTGCCGAAAAACTCCAACGTACTCAACTGGGTCTATCCGACCCATAATTAATCAAAGCTCCCACTGCAAGCAGCGGGATATTTGGTCTGCGTTCCGCTTCGGTCAGCGTTAAACCGTGTGCCACTGGCACGTAGCAATACCTCTTCTCCCCACTTACCTGCAAGCATGACGCATGGGAAGAGCTTTTGCCCTCTAATCCTATAGGATAAAAAAAGAGCGGCTGCCTTATCTCCCTTGTTCCAGGACTCTATATCTGCCGGAGATCCGCTCCCCATATAAAGTCCCTGCGGGATTGTACAGCAGCCGCCCAATCTTTAAAGCAGATGGAAAAAGGGATCAATCCTCGCTCTTCTCCTCTTCTGCCTTCTCTTCCTTGTCCGCTTCCTTTTCAGCCTTGTCTTCAGATGCCTCATCCATCTCCGGGAAGTCGTCGTCTTCGAAGAAATCATTGAAATCATCATCAAAATCTTCGTCAAAGTCTTCCAGATAATCCGGTGAGAAATAGCGGTATACCGCATAGGCAATGCCTGCCACTGCAGCAACAGCGCCTATAATCGCAAGAATCCAAAGCACCGTATTCTTATGCTTTTCATCTTCTCTTTTCTGCATCGCTGCCAAAAATTCATCCCATTTCGTCATTTCACTCCGTCCTTTCTGTTCCTCGGTCCCTTATCCTGCGACCTTTTTTCATTTATCCATAGTATACCACAGGAGGGACATTTTTACTATAAAAACTTTCAAATGTTACAGCTTTTGGAGCTTGGCAAAAGAAGCAAACATCTTTTTTACCCCAAATTTTTCAAAATCCACCGTGACCTCAAAATCCCGGCCGCCCTCGGTAATGGCGGTTACCATTCCTACTCCGAACTTTATATGGCGCACCGTGTCTCCTACTTCGTAGGAGAGCCCCTGGGATTTTTTTACCTCAAACTGTTTCGGCATAAATACTTTGGACTTAAACGCTTCTCGGGCCTGCTGCCTGGGAGAAGTCTTTTTGTCCTGGGTTTTCTGCTCTCCGGACGGCTTTTCCTGACGTTTTTCTTCCCGGGTCGCCAGAACCTCCTTGGGAATATCCTCCACAAACCGGGAAAGGCGGTTGTAATGAATCTCTCCCCGTACCATTCTCTGTCTGGCGGCAGTCAGGTACAGTTCTTTCATAGCTCTTGTAATCCCCACGTAGCACAGCCGACGCTCTTCCTCCAAATCCGTGGGATCATCCGAGACAATGCTCATATAGCTGGGGAACATACCGTCCTCCATTCCTGTGAGAAAGACTACCGGGAATTCCAGCCCCTTGGCGCTATGCAGGGTCATCATCACCACATGCTCGCCGTCCTCTTCCAGGCTGTCAATGTCCGCCACCAGGGCTACTTCTTCCAGGAAATCCTGCAGGCTGGGTTCCTCTGCCGTCTCCTGGTAAGCTGCAGCCTTATTGATCAGCTCATCTATGTTTTCCAGGCGCTCCTTCGCCTCTTCGGTTCCCTCTGCCTGAAGTTCCAGTCTGTAGCCTGTCTGCTCCACCACGTCCTCCAGCAGCTCTTTCACCGAATAGAATTCCTGCTTGCTGCGGAAGGTCTGAATTAAGGTCACGAAGGATTCAAGCTTCGCAATTCCCCTGCCGATCCCTGGTATTTCTTTTGCGATTTTCAGCGCGTCATAGAAGCTGATTCCATGTTCGTCCGCATATTCCTGCACACGGTTGATGGAAGTGGCCCCGATTCCACGCTTTGGCACATTGATAATTCTTCTGACAGCCAGATTATCGCTGCCGTTATCAATGGTTTTCAGATAAGCCAGCAGATCCTTGATCTCCCGGCGGGCATAAAAGTTGATGCCGCCCACGATTTTGTAGGGAATATTGGCCATGAGAAATTTTTCCTCAAACATACGGGACTGGGCGTTGGTGCGGTATAGAACGGCACAGTCTCCATACTTCCATTTCCCCTGATGTACTTTGGCGTTGATGGTCCCTGATACGTACTCTCCCTCTTCAAAAGAGGACATAAACATATGGAAGTGAACTTTGTCACCGTCCCCGTTGGAAGTCCACAGGGTCTTGCTTTTTCTTCCCTGATTATGACGGATCACCTCATTGGCCGCATTGAGAATATTCTGAGTGGAACGGTAGTTCTGCTCCAGCCGTATCACCCGGGTATCTGGAAATACCTCTTCAAAATTCAGGATATTGGCAATATTGGCTCCCCGAAACTTGTAAATAGACTGGTCGTCATCTCCCACCACGAAAAGATTTCTGTATTTGCCTGCCAGCATGCTTACCAGCCTAAACTGCGCAGTGTTGGTATCCTGATATTCGTCCACCATGATAAAACGGAACCGCTCCTGGTAATTTTCCAGAACCTCCGGACAGCTCTGGAACAGTTCTACCGTCTTCATCAGCAGATCGTCAAAATCCAGGGCGTTGCAGTTGTGAAGCTCCTTTTGGTATTCTCTGTATACCTCAGCAATTTTCCTTTCCCGGAAGTCGGATCCGGCTATCTCCATATATTTTTCCGGCGACAGCAGTTCATTCTTAGCTGAGGAAATCTCACTGAGAAAAAAGCGCTCCTTATACTGCTTGGTGTCGATCTGAAGGCGCTTGCAGATTCCCCGCATAATGCTCTTCTGGTCGTCTGTATCATAAATTGTAAAATGATTGTCATATCCAATGCGGTCGATAAAGCGCCGCAGAATGCGGACACAGGTACTGTGAAAGGTGGCTACCCAAACGCTCTGGGCTTCCCCCTCAATCATCTGATCCACCCGGGAACGCATCTCTCCCGCCGCCTTATTAGTAAAGGTAATGGCCAGTATGTTCCAGGGATTTACACCTTTTTCCTGTATCAGCCACGCAATCCGGTGCGTCAGCACCCTGGTCTTTCCAGATCCTGCCCCGGCTAAGACCAGAAGAGGTCCCTCGTAGTGAGTCGCCGCCTGGAACTGCTCTGGGTTCAAAGTATCATAAATGCTCATCTATCTTTTGCTCCTGTTCTATTCATCAAATTCTGCCACTACCGTGTAGCCGCTCTCGTCTGTCCTCACTTCAGCCACAACGCCTTCCCTGGATTTCAGACGTTCTCTGCTGCCATAATTGGCTGACATGGCAACCGCCGGCTCTATTGTATAATACCAGCTCAAGGGCAGAACTCCTTCTGAGACGGTTATCTTATCTCCGGGCTTCACCAGCCCTTCCCGCTCCATCTTAAACTCCATTCTGCGCATGAATCCCCCTCCTTTTCTTATGGTCCTCCCTGCGCCAGAACGTGTCTGAAAATTTTTTCCTTCTGGGCATTTATGCTGCCGGAAAAAATTTTCAGACACGCTCCAGTCTTCATTTTAACTTAACAAGCCTCTGGTTGCAAGGAAATTCTTTTGGGATCTTTTATTTGCAGCCCCGCCATTTTGCACCTTAGCACCGTCAAAATCCAGTTATTTTCTGCTTGTCATCTGGTATTAAAGACTATATAATGTTTACAGGACAACGCAATCTAAACTCCCCTGGCTATCTGCTGGCTCATGCCTGCCCTAAAGACAAGCCGGAGGATTACTACACTCTGACGGCCGGCGGTATATTCTGCCCTGCCCGAGGAATCAGACCAGTCATACGGAGGAATCTTATGGAACGCAATCATTCGGATCTGATCCTGTCCATTCTGGAGCAGCTTCCCCAGATGGAGCATATCAAACTTTCCGAAATTCCCAATATCGACCTGTACATGGATCAGGTCACAAGCTTCATGGAAGAACACATGCAGCACTCTAAACGCCGCAGCGAGGACAAAATCCTGACGAAAACCATGATCAACAATTACGCTAAAAACAAGCTGCTTCCGCCCCCGGCGAAAAAGCGCTACTCAAAAGAGCATATGCTTCTGCTGATTTTCATCTATTATTTTAAAGGGATCCTCTCCCTGAATGATATTCAGTCTCTGATGAAGCCAGTGACAGAACGCTTCTTCCACGGAGAAGACGGGTTTAATATAGAAGATATTTATCGTGAGGTCTATGCTTTGGGAAAGGAGCAGATTTCCGTAATCCGGGAGGATCTTAAAAGGACTTACGAAAAAGCCTCTGTCAGCTTTGAAAACGCTCCAAAGGATGAGCAGGATTTTCTGCAGATTTTCTGTTTCATCTGTCTTCTTTGTTTTGATATTTATCTGCGCAAGCAGGTGATCGAAAGGCTGCTCGACTCTCTGACATCGTAGAATAGGCTACAGAAAAGAGCTGCCCGGCATAATCGCTGCCGGACAGCTCTCCTTTTTCCTAAATGATGGATTAGAATCTACTCTGATCCCAAGAACGTCTTCAGGATTCTTCCTGCTTTTCCATCCGTTCAAAAACCATCTCATAGCCATCGTTTCCGTAATTTAAAGACCGGTTTACACGGCTGATGGTGGCTGTGGAGGCACCCGTCTTTTCGGCGATCTCCAGATATGTTTTCTTTTTCTTCAGCATCCGGGCTACTTCAAACCTCTGAGAGAGGGAAAGCAGCTCATTGACTGTGCAAACATCTTCAAAAAACAGATAACATTCTTCTTTATTCTTCAGGCACAGAATCGCTTCAAAAAGCTCATCCACCGCCTCTGTTCTTATTTTCTTTGTCATAAATTTCCTCACTCCTGTGTCTGCGTACTTACACTATTTTAACACGCTGATGTACTGATGTAAAGAATTTTAAAAACGCAAAAGCTCTTTCAGTCACATTTTCTGTTGATGTACTTCTTATACTCTTCCACAGAACGGTTTACGATCAGATACTCTGGAAATTTCATATCCTCCAAAAGAGCCTGGGCATACTCATGGGCGCCCACATCAAAAACACTGTGAGCATCGCTGTTCACTATGACCGGCACCTGATAGTTCATACAAAGCCTGAGCATTTCTCTGTCCTTTGGCTCCGGATCTTTCCGGGATCCTTTGGGATGGAGAGATGTATTATTCAGCTCCAGCAGCACATGCTGTTCCTTCGCCGCCTGCACTAAAATTTCATAGTCCACCGGATATCTGCCGTCATCGGGATGCCCTATAATATTCACATAAGGATTTTTCATGGCGCCTACCAGCGCTTCCGTATTTTCCTCCTTTGTTCCGGGACGGATGCAGGGCATATGGAGGCTGGCCACCACCACATCCATCTGCGCCAGCAGCTTCTCGCTCATATCCACCTTTCCCTTGTAATCCATAATATTTACTTCCGCCCCGAAGAGGACTTCTATCCCTTTCATCCTTCTGGGAAGCATCCTGAGATTAGAAAAGTAAAATTCGTGGCAGGTCCCCGGCATAGCCCCGGCATGTTCTGTCAGCGCCAGAAGCTTAAGCCCCTTCTGGGCCGCTCCTTCCGCCATCTCGAAAATCGTATTATATGCATGCCCGCTGGCAACCGTATGGGCATGAGAATCTAAATAATATTGCATTTTTTCCTCCTTATTTCTGTCAGAGAAGGGTTCATTCAGCCGTTTTCTTCATTATACTGATTTTGTCACTAAATTTCAACGGAAAAGGAAAGCCGGTGACACCCTCTTATGGGGTGCATATACTAAAGAGAACAGATTGAATCACAGAGGTATCCATGAAACGAAAATTTATTTCAATTCTCACCACCGCTCTCCTGCTGACAGGCACAGTACTCTTGCCCGTCACAGCCCAAGAAACCGAACCACTTCAGAAGCTTACCCTTAATGAAGTCGCCCACTCCATCTTTTACGCCCCCCAGTATGCCGCTATCGAATTGGGATATTTTGAAGAGGAAGGGATTGATCTGACACTAGTTAATGGCTTTGGAGCTGACAAGACTATGACCGCCCTGCTCTCCGGTGAGGCGGACATCGGCTTTATGGGGTCAGAGGCGTCTATTTATACCTACAGCGGCGGTGCCTCTGACGCTCCCGTAAATTTTGCGCAACTCACCCAGAGAGCCGGAAACTTCCTGGTGGCCAGACAGGAAATGCCTGATTTTCAGTGGAGCGACCTGGTAGGCAAGGATGTGCTGGGAGGAAGAAAGGGCGGTCGGCCTGACAACGATGTAACATGGGAGCACATAAAGGAAATTTATGAGTGGACAAGCCGAAAAGCCGCAAATATAAAGGTTTTCAAGTATGATGAAACGATTGTTGCTACTTCATAGAAAAGCAAACTGATACCATTTTCCGAGATAAAGGACAGGCCAGCCCTGTCCTTTTCCATATCCTAAAAGGAAGGGAGGTGAAAAATGCAAGAAAAACCAGAATTCCACCGCCCTTGACTGCTCCCGGAAATTCAGAAACTTTTGGGGCTCCAGTTTCGCCCTGCGGCGGCTCTCTGACAGACTGAGCCTTGAAAACGGCCTGTCCATTGTGGAGAATCCGAAGCCTCGGAGCAAGGGAAAATATAAGCATTACGGGGAATGGCAGAAAGAACGGAAAGGGCCGCTTTCCTATCAGGACAGGCTTCGCCTTGCCGTTGATGCCGCACTGGCAAAGCGGCCTGCCAGTCTGGAAGAATTTCTCGACCTGATGAAGCAGGCCGGATATGAAATAAAAAGCTGTCAAACGGAGGCCAGGAACGCTTTACCCGGCTGCGGGCCTCCACGCTGGGGGGCGGCTACGACCTGAAGGATATACTGGCAGCCATTGAAGGAAAGACAAACAGGCGCAGGCCGGAAAGAAAAATCAGCCTCGCTGTGGATATACAGGCGAAGCTGGCTGAGGGAAAAGGGCCGGGATAAAAATAAGGAGCAAAGCGATGCGATCACTTCGGGCCATGTTGGCCTGAAGCTTCATGGAATCCAGAAGCACATCAATGTGTTTCCGGCAACTGTCCCCGCCACGGTTGCCCTCCGTATAGAAAAACTGGTCTACGGATATATCGAACAGTGTGACGAGTTTAAAAAACAGGTTGAAGCTGAGGTGCTGGCCTTTGTTCTAAATGTTCATAATGGTACGGTCTGTCTTGCCGACAAGCTCCGCCACATAGGCTTGCGTCCATCCCTTTGCCTCTCTGGCCTGTTTCAGAGCCAGCCCGAGCCCATGGAAGTCAAACCTTCTTTCATCTTGGTTCATTCTCATATCACCCTATATCATTGTACATTTCGGGTTGATTTATGAAAATGAAATACAATTTGATGTGAGGTGGTATTTTGTTTTATCTACTTTAACTTGTGCTGATTTGTCAGCGGAATTATAATAAGAGACGGACACAAAAATTATGAAGAAGTGGTAACGCTATTGTTATATAACTTTGGAGGATAGATAAGGTATGCAAAAAATTCTGTATGTAGAAGATGATTTAAGTCTGATTGATGGCTTGCAATATACTTTGGAAAGCAGCGGATATGCCGTAGACAATGCGAAAACCGTCAAAGAGGCATTGTCCCTGTTTCGGAGCAATCATTACGATTTACTGCTATTGGATGTCACTCTGCCGGATGGCACAGGGTTTGATGTCTGCAAAGAGGTACGGAGCGGTTCAATCATCCCGATTATCTTTTTAACTGCGTCCGATCAGGAAATCAG
>DVGR01000172.1 GCA_018712605.1 Candidatus Choladousia intestinigallinarum | reverse complement strand
ATGAAGAAAATAAATTTATCAATACGGAGGAATTTGCTGCCGCAGTCAGGGATTCAGACAACTATCACGTCCTGATTACCAGAGAAAACTTGTATAATCTTCCATATAGTGTGGAGGAAATTTATGGTATTCATTGCTCCGGAAAGTATCATGACACGCGGAGAATGTATCAGCAAATGTATCAAATCTATTCGAACTATCAGCAGCTTCCTGTAATACCAGAGAAAATTATTACGGAGGATTCTAATTCCGGATACGAGTTTTTTAAAGCTGTTGGGCTGGAAAGAAATATTGTTTGTGAAAATGCCGGCGGGAAATCCAATATCTTCGTAAACGGTAGATAATGCATACCTCGACTTCCGGAATTGTGTATGAGAAAATAGGCTTAATTCTAAAGAATGAGTATCAAAAGTATAGGACTCAACTTTTAATACCACTATGAGGAGGTTAGCCTATGAGTTCAGAAACAACTGTAGTCGCAGCCCGGTATCGGCTTCAGGAGTGGGCCGCGCAGATCAGGGACTGTCAGAACCGTCCGGAAGGGATGAGCGTTTCCGACTGGTGCTCCTCACATGGGATTACAAAACCCAACTACTATTACCGGCTCAGGCAGGTAAGGAAAGCCTGTCTTGCTGCTCTCCCGGAGAAAGCCGTTCCGCAGCCAGTCGTTCCTGTGAAGGCAGAACTTTTAAAACCAGTTGGACCGGAGGCGGTACCGGAAGTAACAATCAACCTCAATGGATGCTTGATCCATGTGACAGAAACCACTCCTATGGCCCTCCTTTCAAACGTGATCGGGGTAATACGAAATGCTCAATGATGCCACCTGCTTTAAGACGGTCTACATCGTCTGCGGCTACACCGATCTGCGCTCCGGTATGGACCGTCTGGCTGCATTGATTGAAGCCCAAACGGGGAACAAGCCTTATGTGCCGGATACCCTATATCTCTTTTGTGGAAGACGATCCGACCGCATAAAGGGATTGGTATGGGAAGGCGATGGCTGGCTGCTCCTGTATAAAAGATTATCCGGAAGTCAGTTCCAATGGCCCCGAAACCCGGATGAAGTGCGTGCGCTGACCCAACAGCAGTTCCGCTGGCTGATGGAGGGCCTGACGGTTACCCCCAAAAAGGCGGTCCGGCCGGTAAAGCCGCCGGAATACATGGGTTAAGTTTGTGCAAAACAGAGAAATTTCCAAGCGGTCTCACCCCCGCCGGAACCTTTCGTTTCCCTTGGCATATCGCTGCTTTCAGGAAGTTACAATGCGCTGATTGATCGTGATTGATGACCTTCCCTCACATTTTTAGTCCGGTAAAGAATCCTGATATAACGGAGGCTTTCCGCATTTAAAAGCACCGTCATTCTGCCGAATCATTGAAAAAACATGGTTCGCCAAAACTGCGGAAAAATGATAAAATAAGCTTAAGAAACGAGCAGAAAGGGGAAGGAAAATGGGATTAAAATATACGGAAGAAAAATTGAACAGCCTGGATAAAGAAACCATCATCCAGTTATTCCTTTCCCAGCAGGAGCAGTTGGAAAGCATCAACCAAAACCTCCGGCTTGTGTTGGAACAAATGGCGGATTTAAAAAGGCACCGTTTTGGCAGATCGACAGAGCGTCATGAGACAGAGGGTCAGATTTCCTTTATGGAGGTGGATGGGACAGTCGTGTTCTTTAATGAAGCGGAGGCAGTCGCTGCGGAAACAGAAGACACGGAAGGTACCCCACCCCGGAAAAGGCCCCGAAAGAGGATTGGGAAACGAGAGGAAGATTTAAGCGGCCTTCCGGTAGTGGTAATCGAGCATAGCCTGGAAGAAGCTGAGTTGGAGCAATGTTTTGGAGAAAAGGGGTGGAAAGAGCTTCCGGATGAAGTATACCGCAGATATGCGTTTACACCTGCAAAAGTCGAGGTGGAAGAACATCATGTAAAGGTATACGCGGGAAAGGAAACAGACCGGATTATAAAAGCGCCCCATCCGAAAAGCCTGCTTCGTGGAAGCTTAGTGTCTCCATCGCTGGAGGCTGCCATCATGAACGCAAAATATGTCAATGCCGTTCCCCTTTACCGCCAGGAACAGGAGTTTGAACGGTACGGCCTGCCGATTTCCCGCCAGAACATGGCCAACTGGACCATCCAATGTGCGGACCGGTATTTGGCAGTGCTTTATGATTATCTGCATCAAAAACTGTATGGTTACCATGTCCTGCAGGCGGATGAGACGCCCGTGCTGGTGAATAAAGACGGGAGAAATGCCGGGAGCAAGAGTTACATGTGGGTATACCGTACCAGCCAGATGTACCCGGACCGGCAGATTGTCCTGTACGAATACCAGAGAACCCGGAATGCCAGCCATCCCCGGGAATTCCTGAAGGGGTTCAACGGGATCTGTGTCACGGATGGGTATCAGGTCTATCATACGCTCGAAAAAGAGCGGGAGGATTTAAAGATTGCCGGGTGCTGGAGTCATGGGAGAAGGAGGTTTGACGAGGCGGTAAAAGCCATGCCTAAAGCGAAACAGAAAGATAGCCTTGCATACCTTGCCCTCACGATGATCCAGGCCATCTACCGGGAGGAAAAACTCTTAAAGGACCTGCCGGCAGAAGAGAGGAAAAGACGCCGTGATTTAAGCGTCCGCCCATTGGTGGAGGCCTATTTCGTGTGGCTGAAAGAAAATATCCACAAAGTTCCCCAAAAAGGGAAAACCTGGGAAGGGTTTAACTATTGCCTGAATCAGGAAAAATACCTCAAGGTGTTCCTGGAGGATGGAGAAGTACCGATGCATAACAATGCGGCGGAACAGTCCATCCGAGGATTCTGTATCGGAAAAAAGAATTGGGTTATGATTGACACCATAGCCGGTGCAAAATCCAGCGCAATCATCTACAGCATTGCGGAAACTGCCAAAGCCAACCACTTGAAGCCATATGACTATTTTGAGTATCTGCTGACGGAAATCCCAAAACACATGGAGGATAAAGATTTGAGCTTTTGTGAAGACCTGCTTCCGTGGTCCCCCGCTTTGCCGGATCACTGCCGTAAGTAATCAAAAACCAAAGCTTTGCTATATACCGTTTTCAAGGAGCTGTGTTAAAACTTAATGGTATTTTCGCATAAGTGCCGCTTAAATACAAGGTACGTGCTATCTACCGTTTACATATCTTCCATCTGTTGGAGCAAATTGGCAGAGAGAATGTGTGCGTAATAGCAGATGGGGCTGCCATTGGCCCGGAGATGGGCCGGCTGTTCAAGTATACTTGCCAAAGGGAAAATATTCATCTGTATTTTCCGGAATCTTTTGAATG
>DVGR01000022.1 GCA_018712605.1 Candidatus Choladousia intestinigallinarum | reverse complement strand
CTTTCTGGATACATCTCAGGGCTTTTCTGAAGAAGGAGGGAAGATATCTGGGATCAGAGACTGTCTGTGTGGGCCTGATCCTGGCAGCTGCGCTGGTGGAAATCTTGTTTTTTTATTCAAGATCTAACAATATAGCAGGGCCTTTTGTACGTTTGACCATGCTCTTATATGCTTTGAACCATTTTCGGATCGATCTGCTGGAGACTTATTACGGCTTGAGAGAAAGGGCGGAATTGGAGAAAAGGCTTCGCAGAAGCCAGGCAGAATTAATGACCAGTCAGATAAAGCCTCATTTTATTTATAATACTTTGAATTCGATCAGGGCTCTGGTACGGATTGATCCGGAAACCGCTTATAATACAATTTATGATTTTTCTACCTATCTCAGAGAAAATCTCAGATCTCTGGAGGATGTGGACGTGATCCCTTTTTCACAGGAACTGAAACATGTGAAGGCTTATGTGAATATTGAGAAGATCCGGTTTGAAGAACGAGTCCAGGTGGTGTTTGATATCCGGGAACAGAATTTCCAGGTGCCGCCACTTTCTGTCCAGCCTTTGGTGGAAAATGCTGTTAAGCATGGGATATGTAAAAAGATCCAGGGCGGAACTGTCTGGATCCGCAGTTATAAGGAATCCGGAGATTATGTGATTGAGGTAGAGGATAACGGTATTGGATTTGACAGCAGCAATGTAGGTGAAAAGAACCGGCAGAACAAGTCTATGGGGCTGGAAAATATCTGCTTCCGGATACAGGAGATCTCAGGAGGCAGCATGGAGATTTTCAGCCGTCCGGGGGAAGGAACAAAAGTAGTACTGCGGGTTCCTGAAAAAAAGACTTCGTATTACGGAAAGGGAGAGGACGGACATGAAAATAATCATAGTAGATGACGAAAGACTGGGAGTAAGGCAGTTCCAGATGGAAGCGGAAAGTGTGATAGGAACGGAGATCGCAGGTGCCTTTACCAATCCGGAAGAGGCCCTGGAACATGCCAGAGAAAATCCGGTGGAAGCAGCCTTTCTGGACATCGAAATGACGGTTATGAATGGCCTGGTCCTGGCTCAGAAGCTCCGGGAGCTCATTCCGGGGATCGTGATTATCTTTGTTACGGGATATGAACAGTACGCCATGGATGCTTTCCGTATCAAGGCAGACTTTTATCTGACAAAGCCCTATGACCGGAAAGACATAGCAGAAGCCATAGAGCGGGCCAGACTGCTGTCTGTCAGACTGAAGAAGCGGGTATATCTGCGTACCTTTGGAAAATTTGATATGTTTGTAGACGGACAGGTGGTGCATTTCGCAAATAATAAGGCGAAGGAACTGCTGGCCCTCTGTGTGGACCGCCGGGGAGGAAGTCTGACCATCTGGGAAGCTGTAGATAAGCTTTGGGAAGGACGGGAATATGATGACCGGGTAAAAAACCTGTACAGAAAAGCCATCATGAATCTCCGGCAGATTTTTGCAGAGTATGGGCTGGAGGACGTATTCAGCAATAACAGAGGGGAGTGCAGCATTGACTGCAGAAAGGTAGATTGTGATTATTACCGGCTGCTGGAAGGGGATGAGGAGGCCAGAAAGTCCTGGCTGCTGGCAGAAGAATATATGGGAGAATATTCCTGGGCCGAGGAGACCCAGGCGGCTTTGCTGTCCTTATGATCTTCTGCGAAAACTTGCGCCGGTACAGCCTTCTGATGAGGGCAGGATATGACTTACATCTGCTCTGCTCTTTGTGCATATGGGGCTCCAAAGCCTTGCATACGGAGGAGATTATCAGGTGACGGAAGCAGAGGTACCTGAAGATATTTTAATTACATTTCATCACATCGCAAGATGTCTTAAAATCTGTCCGAGTCGGACAAATTTTCAATGATTGAAAAATAGAAATATGCCTTTTAAAGATAAAAAGTAACACTTCGGTAACATCAGACAGAGTATACTCAAATGTCGTATATAAAAATTCTATAGCGACAAAAACAGAATACAAAAAGAAGAATCCGGAATCTGGAGAAAGGTGTCATATTTACACGAAGAATCGTTCCCAATGCACCAAAGGAGTCTGCAGACCAGGCAGGAAGGAGAGAGCAGCACACCGTTTTTCCTGACATTAAAAATATACGAAGATTCGTACTCAATGAAGGTGAAAAATATCTGAAATAAAGGCGGTGTGAACATGCAAGAGTATCTCTCTCTTAGGGAGGCGGCCAAAAAGTGGGGTGTGTCTGAACGGAGAATTAACCAATATTGTACAGAAGGCCGAATAGCCGGTGCACAGCGGATCGGGAAAGCCTGGGCAATTCCTTCTAATGCACAAAAGCCCGGCGATCCCAGACGAATGCGTCAGCAGGAAAAAATTCCTCCGCTGCAGACACCTGCCGGCGGCCGGCTGAATCACGCAAACCTTATGCCCTTGATGAATACGGCATTTGTACCGGGAAACTGCCAGGCTGCGGCCCTGGCTATGACCCCGGGACCCCGGAGGGATATCGCTCTGGCAGAGTATCATTATTTCAGCGGACAGCCGGAGGCTGCAGCAAAAGAGGCTGAAGCGTATCTTACCAGCCCTGATATAGGGGCGAAACTTTCTGCCTGTCTGATCTATGCCTATGCCAACTTGTCTCTGGGACGTATTCCCCGGGCAAGATTTGCCCTTGATGAGCTGAATGCCGCCCTTGCTTCTGCTGGAAAGGAATCCCCAGAGTTCCGGGCTGCAGCGGCCTTTGTTGCATCGGCGGGGGCGGTACTTTTGCATCTGCCGATGCCGGATAAACAGCCGGAGATTGAAAGCTTTCTGCCTCTGCTTCCGCCGGGACTGCGGGCCTTTGCTTTGTATGTACAGGCCCACTATCTCTATTTGAAAAAGGAATACAGCAAAAGCGCCGGGACGGTAGAGGCGACACTTGCTATGGGCGCCTCGGCTTATCCCATTCCTGCTATTTACCTGCACCTGGTTGCAGTGATGGACTATATGAGTCTGAAGCAGTCCGAACAGGCGCAAGGGCATCTTCTGACGGCATGGGAAATGGCCCGGCCGGATGATCTCATTGAGGGCTTTGGAGAACACCATGGGCTTTTAGGCGCAATGCTGGAAGCAGTTATAAAACCCAAATGGCCAGAAGATTTCAAAAGAATTATCGACATTACTTACCGTTTTTCTTCCGGATGGCGTAGAGTTCATAACCCTATAACCGGCCATGATGTAGCCGATGATCTGACCACAACGGAGTTTGCGATTGCCATGCTTGCAGCCCGTAACTGGACAACCCAGGAGATCGCAGAACACCTGAATATCTCCGTAAACACGGTAAAAAGCCATATCTCCGAGGCCATGCGGAAACTGAATGTAAGGAACCGGAAAAGCCTGAAACAATATATGTTAGAGTAAGAAAAATATCTGAAAAGCCTTTGGCTATCACCCATTTCGACGGGGAGAATGGGTGATGGTTTTTCCAGGATTTTCCCTGTATAATAAAAAAAGCTGCATTGTGGATACTGATAGAAAACAGTTGCCCGGAGGCCAGGTATTCTGTGATGGAAGAAAGACGCTCTTTTATGAAAAAGGAAAAGAAACCATGATTGTGGAACCTTTGGTATGGAGGCTGTCACACAGAACTATCGGAGAACCCGGAATACTGGAAAAGACAGAAATTTGCACTAAGGATCGCCTTGAACGCTTTCCTGAGAGCTGAATTCAGGCAGGAAAGCAGGCGGATATAACAGGGAGTGATGGGATGAAATTAAAAGATGGACTGATACTCAGGGA
>DVGR01000021.1 GCA_018712605.1 Candidatus Choladousia intestinigallinarum | reverse complement strand
TCCTCATAAAAAGGACTTTCATGCTGGTTTACCATGATCCCGTCTTCCTTCAGGGCTTTGTAGCAGTTCCCGTAAAACTCTCTGGTAAACAGTCCCTCTCCCGGTCCGAAAGGATCTGTAGAATCCACAATGATCAAATCGTATTCTTCTTTGCATCTGCGGATGAACTTCAGGCCGTCCTCATAATGGATCTCTACCCGTTTATCATCCAGACGGCAGGCAGTCTGGGGCAGGTATTTCTTACACACTTCCACCACCATCTCGTCAATTTCCACCAGGTCGATCCGCTGGATCTCCGGGTACCTGACCAGCTCCCGGATAACTCCACCGTCTCCTGCTCCAATGACCAGCACCTTCTCCACATGGGGGTGTACTGCCATAGGAATATGGGTGATCATCTCATGGTAGATAAACTCATCCTTTTCCGTCAGCATCATATAACCGTCAAGAGTCAGGAAGCGCCCGAACTCCGGCGACTCAAACACGTCGATCCGCTGGAAATCACTGTGGCCGCTGTAAAGCTGCCGGTCAACCCGGATAGACAGCTTTACATTCTTTGTCTGTTTTTCAGAAAACCAAAAATCCATGTCTATACTCCTTTCAGCACATTGAGATGGCGGATTTCAAGATCCTCCGCACCTGTTAAAGTACAGCCTTTTTCTCTGGCATATTCAATATGTTCCCGGATTTCCTGAGTCACCCGCTCTCCCGGTGCCAGAATAGGGATTCCCGGAGGATAGCACATGACAAATTCACCGGAAATCCGTCCCGGAGCATCCTTCAGCTCCACCTTTTCTTTATCTGCGTAAAAAGCATCCTGGGGAGACACCGCTACCTGAGGATCCACATATTCCTGGGTCATAAGATTCACTTTTTCTTTCCCGAATCTCCTGGAAATCTCCGCAAGAGCAGATACCAGACGCTCAATATCCTGCTTTCTGTCTCCAATAGACAGATAAGCCAGAAAGTTTCCAAAGTCCCCGAATTCTATCTGAATATCATACTCGTCTCTCAGAAGATCATAGACCTCGATTCCCGCCAGCCCCACATCCAGAGTGTGGACCGCCAGCTTGGTCACATCAAAGTCATAGACGCTGTTTCCGTTGATCAGCTCTCTGCAGAAAGCGTAATACCCTCCAATATCGTTAATCTCTGCTCTGGCGTATTTTGCATAGCTTCTCACCTTTTCAAAAGTCTCCTTGCCTCTGAGAGCCAGATTCCTCCTGGAAATATCCAGACTGGAGAGAAGAAGATACGAGCCGCTGGTAGTCTGGGTCAGGTTTATGATCTGACGCACATATCCCTCGGACATGTTAGGTCCCAGAAGGAGAAGGGAACTCTGTGTAAGACTTCCCCCTGATTTGTGCATGGATACCGCAGCCATATCTGCTCCTGCTTCCATAGCAGATACCGGAAGCTGGTCGGAAAAATAAAAATGAGTTCCATGGGCCTCGTCTGCCAGACAATACATGCCATGGTCATGGGCCATCTTCACAATGGTTTTTATGTCGGAACAAATTCCATAATAAGTAGGATTGTTCACCAGCACTGCTTTGGCATCCGGGTTTTCTTCAATGGCCTTCTTAACATCCTCCACCGTCATTCCCAGGGGAATTCCCAGCCGGTCATTACACTGGGGATTTACATATACCGGCACTGCTCCGCAAAGCACCATAGCTCCGATCACGCTTCTGTGGACGTTTCTGGGAAGAATGATCTTCTCCCCTCTCTTTGCCACAGAAAGGACCATAGCCTGAACTGCGGAAGTGGTCCCTCCCACCATTAAAAATGCGTGGGCCGCTCCAAAGGCCTCTGCTGCCAGCTCTTCCGCCTGACGAATCACCGACACGGGATGGCAGAGATTATCCAGGGGCTTCATAGAATTTACATCCATACTCATGCATTTCTCTCCCAGAAGCCTGGCAAGCTCCGGATTTCCTCTTCCTCTTTTATGTCCGGGTACGTCAAAAGGTACCACCCTCATCTTTCTCAGTCTTTCCAATGCCTCGTAAATCGGGGCGTTTTCCTGGGATATTTCACCCATATGCCCACCTCCTGCTCATACAATACGCTCTCTTTTGAAAGCATGCTTAACTGCTAAAATTAGTAAATATTCCGTCCGCTGAAGATTTCAATCATTTCTCTTCGCAGACTGTTCATAATATCCAGCCGCTTTTTCGGCGGAAGCTCATAGATGTCCGTATTAAACAGATAGTTCTGGAGATCGATCTCCTTCACCATCATCTTCGTATGGAAAATATTTGCCTCATATACATTAATATCCACTGCGTCATATCTCTCCAGGGTACGGCTGTCAATGTAATCCTGGATAGAAGTGACCTTGTGGTCCATAAATAATTTTTCCCCGTTTACGCTTCTGGTAAATCCCCTGACCCGGTAATCCATGGTAATGATATCCGAATCAAAAGAACCGATGAGATAATCCAGGGTGGAAAGAGGGGTGATCTCCCCGCAGGTAGCTACATCAATATCCACCCGGAAGGTAGCCAGACAAGTCTCCGGATGATACTCCGGATAAGTATGGACCGTCACATGGCTTTTATCCAGATGGGCTACCTGAGTGCTTCCCGCCGGGATCATGGATCCCTCTGCGATAAGCAGAGTAACCGAAGCTCCCTGAGGCTCGTAATCCTGCTGGGCGATATTCAGCACCTGAGCCCCGATCATATCTGTAAGAGTTGTCAGTATGGTCCTGAGTCTGTCAGAATTATACTGCTCGTCAATATAGGCAATATAATCCTTCTGCTCTCTGGCCGTCTTGGCGTAACAGACGTCGTAAATGTTAAAGCTCAGCGCCTTCGTTAAATTATTAAATCCATATAACCTTAATTTTTCGCCCATATCAGGAACTCCTTTTAACTTATAGAATCAATACAAGGGCAATCCCTTTTTATTCTTTCTTACTTAAACCAAAATAAGCAGGCCCGCTTTAACTCCCCCTCTCCTCCGTCTTGAGGGGACAGTCCGAAGGACTTTTCTATAGAATAAAAAAAC
>DVGR01000171.1 GCA_018712605.1 Candidatus Choladousia intestinigallinarum | reverse complement strand
GGGCCGTGAGGTCGCAGGTTCAAATCCTGTTGCCCCGATTTTTTCAAAGATGGGTTTCCAATATTTAGTAAATGTTGGAAACTCATTTTTTATGTCATGGAAAGACCATGTCATGGAAAGACCATGTCATGGAAAGACCATGTCATGCTAAAACGTGAAAGAGCGCACCCTATGACATAAAAAGCACCGCATTCTGTTTGTTGACAAACCCTTTCCCAAAATCGTATAATGCAGGCATATAATAGTAATTTTAACTTATGAATCGTTTTGGGGAGAAAGGAGAACTTTTATGAATCATTCTGAAATACTGTCAAGCGTTGACCATACACTGCTGTCCCAGACGGCTACCTGGCCTGAGATCAAAGCGCTCTGTGACGATGCCATCAAATATCAGACCGCTTCCGTATGCATCCCTCCCGCCTATGTTAAAAAGGCCAAAGAGTATGTGGGAGACCGTATGGCTGTCTGCACCGTGGTGGGCTTTCCCAACGGCTACAGCACCACAGCAGCAAAGGTTTTCGAGACCCGTGACGCCCTTGCCAACGGCGCCGATGAGATCGACATGGTTATCCATGTCGGCGCTCTGCGAGATAAAGATTATGATTATGTGCAAAATGAAATTCAGGAGCTGAAATCTGCCTGCGGCAGTAAAATCCTAAAAGTGATTATTGAAACCTGCCTGCTCACAGAAGAAGAGAAAATCAAAATGTGTCAGTTAGTGACAGAAGCAGGGGCAGACTACATTAAAACCTCCACAGGCTTTTCTACCAATGGAGCTACCTTTGAGGATGTGGCTCTTTTCGCAAAGCATGTGGGAAAAGATGTCAAGATCAAAGCTGCGGGGGGGATTTCTTCTTTTGAGGACGGAGAAAACTTCCTGCGTCTTGGCGCTTCCCGCTTGGGTACCAGCCGCCTTGTAAAACTGGAGAAAGCCGGAAACTGATTGAAACAAAAAATCCCCCAATGCCCGTTGGATGAACTGCCATAGCTCATCCGACGGCTGCACCGGGGGTTATTTTTTTAAAAATTCCAGCAGGTTTTCTTTCATCCTCTCTTCCATTTCTTTCACGGAAATTCCTTTCCAGCCTGCGGCACACAAAAGATTTTCCTGCAGGATTGAGGGAATCTCTTTCAGATCCATCTGAGCTTTACCCATAGCCCAGGCCACGGCGCCAATGCCGTCTGTCTCCACAAAAAGCCGGTTCGCTGGCATTTCCTGGAGCATTTTTCTTCGCACCTGCTCATCAGGAGAAAGTTCTGTTTTGCCCTTTTGGCAAAGTAGGGCAGTATCCGGCCCCAGAGTAAAGTAGCAGTCTTTTTCGATAAAAGCCTCCAGCTCCTTTTCGTCTCCCGAATACCAGTGGACACAGACTTTTCCTGGAAAGTCCTTCACAAGGTCTGCCACAGTTCTCTCGGCCCCTTTTGTATGCAGAAGAACCGGTTTTTCCAGATCGGCTGCAGCCTCAAGCTGTCTTTCCAACTGCTTTTGCTGCACCTGCAGAGGAATCCGGCTCCAGACAGAATCCATGCCGATTTCTCCGATGATCTGGCATTTTTTTAATTCCTGCAGATAATCGCCTGCCTCATATCGGTCTGCATACCAGGGGTGGATGCCAAAGCTGAGAATCACTTCTTTCCTTTCTCTAAAAGGCTCCAGCACTCTCCACTCATCTGGATTTCCGCCGCTCAGGCAAGTCAAAATGCCGCTCTTCCTCCGTATTTCCAGTTCTTCCTCTCTGTTATCTTCTTTCTGCTGTCCTCCCTGATACGTTTCCAGATAAGACAAATGCGCATGCATATCAATCATGCACATCTGGCGGACCCGTCCTTCTAAAGCTGTCATATTCACGTCAACCTCCTACTTTTCCCCGGACTTGGTCTTTATAATCCTGTGGATCTCTGCCCGGAGACTGCCCTGTTCGTAAAGCCACTCCCTGGTTCTGTTCTGTTCATGAATGGTGATCTCCCGGCGAATCCCCTCCCCTGGGGCTCCCAGGATCAAGATGCGGTCCGAGAGGTAAATGGCTTCGTCCGTGTCATGGGTTACCAGAAGAATCGTCTTTTTTAGCTTCGTACATAAATCTTTCAGCCATTCCTGCATATCGCTTCTGGTAATTACGTCCAAGGCCCCAAAAGGCTCATCAAGGAGATAAATACCTGCTTCGCAGAGAGTTGTCCGAAGGAAAGCCGCTCTCTGCCGCATTCCCCCTGAAAGCTCCCCTGGATATTTATTTTCACAGCCCTTCAGGCCAAATCTAGCCATCTGGCTTCTCGCCTCCTGCCTCATTTCTTTTTTTCTGTGATGAATTTCCCCGTAGAGGCATACGTTGTCCAGGATGGTTTTCCAGGGAAACAGAAGATCATTCTGGGGCATATAGGCAAAACGTCCGTCTCCCCCTTTCACTGGTACTTCATCAATATAAACCGCACCTCCCTGGGGCAGCAGAATCCCTGAAAGTACATTCAGAAGAGTCGATTTCCCGCATCCGGAAGGTCCAAGGATACTGACAAATTCCCCGTCTCCTATTTCAAAAGACAGATCGTGAAGAACCTCCTGATCCGCATAGGCAAAATTCAAATTTTTTACGGTAAGTTTCATTGTCACCACCTGGGAATTCCCGCCTTATTGAGGCAGGAATTCATTTGTATAACACTGATCAGCGGGAAGCACCTCATCAATAATTCCATATTCCTGCAGAAATGCTGAGTAGTTGTCCCACACTTCGTCCTTCATCAGCCCCCAGGTATCCGTGTCTTCCATAAACTTGTCCGCAAGATATTCCTGTGACAGCTTCAGCAGCTCTAAGTCATAATTAGGCGCATGTTCAGAAAGAATCTCTGCGGCGCCGTCCGGATCCGCGATGGTATCCTGATATCCTTTCTCAGTAGCTCTGAGGAAAGCAGAAACCATCTCAGGATCAGACTCTATGACAGAATCACTTGTAATAATTATGGGCGTATAGTAATCCAGCCTCTCATCCAGATCACGGCAGGCCATGTAATTCAGCTCGCAGCCATTCATCTGGGCCATAATGGAATCCCATGCCTCAAAAAACCACATGATATCGCAGCTCTTGCCAAGAGCCTCAAATCCGCTTCCATCCGAAATAACCATGTTCAGCTTAGAAAAATCTGCTCCTGCCTGGGTCATGCAGGCTTCCAGAACGGCAGATTCTCCGGGGCCTCCCCAGCCGGCATACGTCTTCCCTTCAAAGTCCGCTGGCGATTCAATGCCGCTGTCTGCCAGTGTCACAAATCCCGAGGTATTATGCTGAATAATAGTGGCGATAGCCTTCACCGGAAGGGGATCCTCCGCAGTCAGGGCAATGGTCACATCTTCCTGATAGGCGATTCCGAATGTTCCCTTCTGCTGGGCAATGAGAGTAGCCGTGGCCCCGTCTGTAGGTTCGATGATCTCCACATCCAAACCTTCTTCTGCATAGTACCCTTTGTCCAGAGCCACATACATCCCCGTATGGTTTGTGTTGGGAACATAGTCGAGAATTACAGTAACCTTTTTCAGTTCCTCACCTTCCGGCTCTTCGGCCAATGATGTCAATCCCATTCCCATCGTAACAGCGGCTGCCGTCAGCAGGGCTGCCGTCTTTTTCCATGTTTTTTTCATGCTCTTTCTCCTTTTTCTTTATAAAATTTTCTGCCTGTATTAAGACAGTTGTTTCCCTTCTGTCTGTTTCTTCCTGCGCTCCATAGGGAGTACAGCCCATCCAAATAATTTTACGATGCCGTTCATCAAAAGACTTAACAGAATGATCATCAGCACACAGGCAAACACATCGTCCAGCATATATGCGTTTTTAGCCCGGATCAGATAATATCCCAGTCCGCTCTGAGAGGCGATCCACTCTCCCACCACCGCACCGCTGATGCTGTAAGTAGCCGCCACCTTCAAACCTGACAGCAGCGAAATCATAGCGGAAGGAATTTTCACGATTCTATATAACTGAACCCGATTTCCTCCATAAGTCTTTACCAAATTCAAGTATCCCTGATCCATCTGTCCCAGACCGTCGCTGAAGCTGACTACAATAGGAAAAAAACACATGAGAACAACGGTCAGTATCTTCGGCGCATATCCAAACCCCATATAAATAATAAAAATAGGCGCCAGCACAATGGTGGGAACCGTCTGGGTCACCACCAAAATCGGATAAACACACCTTTTAAACGTGGGCATTGCATCAATTAGGATTCCCATAACGATACCGATGACGAACGAGATCCCCATTCCAGCCAGTGCTTCCATCACAGTCACAGCCCCATGCCCCAGCAAAGTGGGAAACTCCGAGGCAAAAGCACGGAGGGTATCGCTGGGAGCGGGCAGAACATACAGAGGAATACCGGCAATCTGTACGATCAGCTCCCAAGCTGCCGCCAATGCCAGTATCACAATCACCGGCGCTGTTTTTGTCATTTTTTTCATTTCATTCTCCATCCTGTCCTATAATTCTGTGCGGAACAAAAGTGTGCTTCGCACACCCTCGCGGTTTTATGAATCTGTCGCAAAGCACACTTTTGCTGCGCCGGGTGCGTATTGCGAAGCAATAAAGTACCTTACGCACCCGTGCGCATCACTGCACGAAGTGCTTTTTGTGTCATAGGAAAGCACTTTCAAGCTTTAGCGTGACAAGGTCTTTCCTATGACATAAAAAACCAGTGCAAACGCACTGGCAACATAAAAAATACATCATAAAGCTTCTCCCCGCGAGAGCTTTCTGCATTCTCCGTATTTTCCTGCGTCAGCATTATCTGCATCAGGTTCAAAGGGTCAAAACGTCTCCGTTTACTCTCAGGCCCCAAGCCTCCCCGTTTTCGGTCTATATTATACTACATCTCTTCTATTCTCACAAGTGTTAAGTTATCAGAAACGATCACTGGTGAAGAATTTATGAATATTCTGAACGCATAGTATAACAGAGAGGGAATTTTTTCAAAGGAAAAAATCCCCTCTCTGCAGTCACAGCTTCTTTTCTTCTGGTTTATAAACAGGATATTTGTATTTGTCCTGCTCTGTAATTTCCCGCATTACCCGGCAGGGATTTCCCACAGCAATAACATTTGCCGGAATATCTTTGTTCACAACACTTCCAGCGCCTATGATCGTGTTATCCCCAATGGTAACGCCTGGAAGAACGCTTACATTTGCGCCAATCCACACATTATTTCCTATACTTATAGGTCTGGCAATCTCTAATCCTCGGCCTCTCTGTTCGCTGTCAATCGCATGTCCGGCAGTTGAGAATACGCAGTTGGGGGCAATGAACACATTGTCGCCAAATTTAACCTTGGCCCCATCTAAGATCGTACAGTTATGGTTCGTATAGAAATTTTTTTCCTACGGAGATATTGTAGCCATAATCACAGTAAAAAGGCGCTGTAATGACTATATCTCCGTCTATGTTCCCCAATATCTCATGCAGCAATTCCCGCTGTCTTTCCGTCTCCGAGGGCCTGCAGCTATTAAATTCATAGCATAAATCCGCACACCTGGTTCTCGCTTCCACAATCTCTTTATCGTAATTTGCATCGTATAAATATCCTGCCTGGGCGTTTTCCCATTCCGTCATCATACATTTCCTCCCGAAAAGCCAAACCTGTCTTTTAAAGTCTGCATACTTTCAGTTTCGCCTGCTTTTATGCCCGGCGGCAGCTACGAAAAGAGGTTCTCAGGATACAGTCCGGCCTGAATTCTTTGAAGGATTTGCTCCTTCACATAAGGCACGTCCTCTTTGTAAGTTACCCCGAACCAGTGATCCATACTGGGCAGGACCGTCAGATCCACCCGGTTCTCTTTCAAAAGACCGTCCACGATAGTCGGCAGCAGATATTCCGCTGTCAGCTCTCTCCCCTCAATCCCCGCGAGGAAGCTGCGGAAGCCTCTCTTCAGCTCTGCTATGAAATCCGGTGTAAAACCCCAAAAGTTCATGGAAACCAGACTTTCCTGAGAAATTTCCCTGAGGCTTCCATTTTCCTCCTGAACCGCTGCCCCTAAAGGTGTCTTTACGATATTCCTGGTCTCTTCGATGGATATAAGACGCCCCTTATCATCCGTATGACAAATTCCTCTGGTAACACCGCCAAATTCAGAGAGGGTATTCTTAAGGACAAATCCTGCCATACAGAATTTAAACTTCTCTGAGGGTGTCTCATCTGCTTTGGACAAATACTGATAGACCTTTTTGAAGGCATCCTTTCCATAATAATCGTCTGCATTGATTACTGCAAAGGGTTCTGAGATAAAGGGCTCGCAAGCCAGAATAGCCTGACCTGTCCCCCAGGGTTTTTTTCGTCCCTCCGGCACGGAAAATCCTTCCGGCAGATCCGCAAGCTCCTGAAAAGCATACGATACAGGAATCTTTTTCTCCATGCGGTTTCCTATAATTTCCTTAAAATCCTGATAGATATCTTTGCGGATCACAAAGACAATTTTTGTAAATCCTGCTTCAAGTGCATCGTGCACCGAATAATCCATGATAATCTCTTTGTTAGGCCCGAAGGAGGTAAGCTGTTTGATCCCCTCCCCGAACCTGCTGCCAATCCCGGCCGCCATTATCACCAATGTTGTATCTCTCATCACAGCTCCTTATTGCTTCTTTATTTTGATTTTTCAAAAGGTTTTCCGTTAGCCGCAGGCACACGGGCATGTCCTACGAAGAGAACCAGAGTAATTACCGTAACTACATAGGGAATCATAGATATAAGATTGGGTGAAATCCAATTTCCCTGGCTGGCGATTGTCCTGAGTCCCGTACACAGTCCAAACAGCAGGCAGGCAAGCATTGCCCCGTGGGGACTGAACTTGCCAAAAATAACGGCTGCAATGGCAATAAAGCCCTGTCCTACAATAATCGCAGGACGGAACTGGCTGACCGTAGCCAGAGTAACGTAAGCGCCTCCCAGCCCTGAAAGAAAGCCTGAAAGAATCACACAAATGTAACGAACTCTGAATACATTGATTCCAAGAGTGGCACAGGCTTCTGGATGCTCTCCTGCCGCCCGCAGACGCATACCGAACCGGGTCTTATAAAACACAAACCAGACAACAATCACCGCAATGAAAGCCAGATAAGCGGCAGAATACGTATTCAGCACGTTGTTCCAGAAGGATCCCACCGGGAACACCCCGTCCAGGAGTCTGGGGAGTTTACTGGCCGTATCAATAGACGGAGAGTCGGAAGAACCGTCAAACATAGCCTTACAGAGGAAAACCGCAAGGCCGGGAGCCAGGAAATTAATAGCCGTCCCGGAAATAGTCTGATCCGCCCCAAAGCTGACGCAGGCTATAGCGTGAAGAAGTCCGAAGGCTGCTCCCGCCAAACCGCCGCAGAAGAAAGAGAACCAGGGATTTCCCGTAAAATATGCCACCACAACGCCTACAAAAGCCCCGATTGTCATCATACCTTCTACTCCGATATTAATGACTCCGCTGCGTTCTGAAAAACAGGAACCCAAAGCCGCATAGAGCAAAGGCGGCATAGCGATCAAAGTCGCATTAATCACTAATCCAAGGTCAGAAATAATCGTTTCCATTAAGCTTTTCCTCCCTTCCGGTTCAAGATCAGATTCCGAAGCACATGTGAAACAGCAATGAACAGAATAATCGTTCCCATGATGATATCCACCACTTCAGAAGGTGCGTCTACCAAGCTGAGCTTTGTTCCTCCATATTTCATAGCTCCGTAAAAAAGACCTGAAAAGATACATCCGATTGGATTGGAGCTGGCAATCAATGCCACTGTGATTCCCTGAAAACCATACATTTCCTGGGAAGCGAACTGACTGATTCTCATGGACATGCCCATAAGCTGTACAGCTCCTCCAAGTCCGGCCAGGCCGCCGGAGATAGCCATTGCCGTCATCACGGCACGGTTAGAATTGATGCCTCCGTACTGAGCAGCAAAATTGTTATAGCCCACGGCTCTCAGTTTGTATCCCAAAGTCGTCTTATTAATAACAAACCAGATAAGGACAGCGGCAATCACTGCCAGTATAAAACCGAAGTTGGCGTTTCTGTTTTTCCCCAGTAAATCCCGGATCACGTCAGGAAAAATAATGGACGCCGAATCCAGAATATCCTTGGTGGCCTCTCCGCCGCCTTCTTTGTGCAGGATCGGAAGATTTACCGCATAGTTGGAAAAATAATATGCGATCCAGTTAAACATAATAAACGAAAGGACTTCATTGATCCCCCGCTTCACCTTCAGCAATC
>DVGR01000170.1 GCA_018712605.1 Candidatus Choladousia intestinigallinarum | reverse complement strand
TGGATAAATCCCATACACTGATCCTGCTGCATATGACTCTCCTCTTCTTTCTCTTCTCTTTATCATATGCGCAGCCAGCCCCAAAGTTTATTCCTTTCCGCTGAAGCAGTACGTACAAAGCTTGCAGGGGGAAATTCCAATGGAGGCTTCCAGATCATCCAGGCGGTGGTACCTGAGAGACGTAAAATTCTGTTCCTTGCGGATGGCTTCCAGCATCTCTTCATATCTCTTGCTGCAGGGATTTGCATATTCCTCTAAAACCTCTGGAGACACCTGGCCTTCCCTGTCCTGGATCACTCTTCTTGTAATCAGATCCATCTCCGATTTAGATCTGGAGAAATTCAGATACTTGCATCCGTACAGCAGAGGCGGGCAGGCCGGACGAACGTGTACTTCCTTTGCACCGCTCTGATACAGAAATTCCGTGGTCTCCCGAAGCTGAGTCCCCCGCACGATAGAATCATCGATCAGCAAAAGTTTTTTATTCTGGATCAGAGCCTTTACGGGGATCAATTTCATTCTGGCAATCAGGTCTCTCTTGGTCTGCTTAGAGGGCATAAAAGATCTCGGCCAGGTGGGAGTATATTTAATAAAGGGCCGGGCATACGCAATCTTGGATTCGTTGGCGTACCCTATGGCATGCGCCGTACCTGAATCGGGAACTCCCGCAACCAGATCCGGCGATACGTTCCCCCGGTCTCTCTGAGCCAGCATACTTCCGCATTTGTACCGCATCTCTTCCACATTTACGCCTTCATAGGAGGAAGTCGGGTATCCGTAATAAACCCACAGGAAGGAACAGATCCGCATATCTTTCCCCGGTTTTTGCAGCATCTTTACTCCGTCCGGCGTGATATAATCAATCTCCCCAGGGCCCAGCTCCTTGTAATCCGTATAGCCCAGATTAATATAGGCAAAGCTCTCAAAGGAGACGCAGAAAGAGCCCTCCTTCTGCCCGATTACCAGAGGCGTCCTTCCCATCCGGTCTCTGGCTGCGTACAGTCCCTCCTTTGTCATCAAAAGCAGGGTCATAGATCCGTCGATGCTCTCCTGCACAAACCGGATCCCCTCCGCAATGCTTTCTTTTTTGCAGATCAAAGCGGCCACAAGCTCTGTGGGATTTACTTTGCCTCCGCTCATTTCCTGAAAATGCGTATTTCCGTTTTCATATACGTATTTCAGAAGCTCCTGCATATTATTGATCTTGCCCACTGTAGTAATGGCAAAGCTGCCCAGATGGGACTGGACAAGAAGAGGCTGGGGCTCATAATCTGAAATACAGCCGATTCCCAGGTGCCCCTCCATCTCTACCACATCGCGCTCAAATTTAGTCCTGAAAGGTGAATTTTCTATATTGTGGATGGCCCGCTGGAAGCCCTGCTCCCCATAAACGGCCATTCCTCCCCTGCGGGTACCAAGATGAGAATGATAATCTACTCCGTAAAACAATTCCTCTGTGCAGCTTCTCCTGGAAGCCACTCCGAAAATTCCGCCCACGCAAATTCCTCCTATGCCAATTTAAATTCACAACAGCTCAGACTTCCGAACTGTTACAATGCTCAACGAGAACAGTTTACCACATTGCTCTTCTTTTTTCTATATAATATTTTTCTTGCCAAAGGACATCCTTTCATACTATACTGAACCAGGTGACGCACCAATTTATTATGAAAGAAGGAATGTTTATGGCAGGTTCTACCTTTGGAACGATTTTCCGCATCAGCACCTGGGGGGAGTCCCACGGAAAAGGAGTGGGGGTTGTCATCGACGGCTGTCCCGCCGGTCTTCCCCTGGAGGAAGCAGATATCCAGAAATACTTGGATTTAAGAAAACCAGGCCAGAATAAATATACCACAAAGCGAAACGAGTCTGACCGAGTGGAGATCTTCTCCGGTATCTTTGAGGGGAAAACCACCGGAACCCCCATCTCCCTCTTAGTGCGCAATGAGGATCAGCGTTCCAGGGATTACGGTTCCATCAGCGAGCTGTACCGCCCAGGCCATGCGGATTACGGCTTTGATCAAAAATACGGTTTCCGGGACTATCGTGGAGGCGGACGCTCTTCCGGCCGTGAGACTACCGCAAGGGTGGCTGCAGGCGCCGTAGCTATTAAGATCCTAAACTCTCTTGGGATTACCCTCCATGCCTACGCAAGCTCCATCGGGCCTGTCTCTGCAGACCCCTCCAGATTGGATTTCTCCCACACTTATGAAAGTCCAATCCGTATGCCGGACCGTGAAGCAGAGGCCAAGGCTTTTGAATATGTAAAGGGATGTATAAAAAGCCTCGACTCCAGCGGCGGCACCGTGACCTGCCAGGCTCAGGGACTGCCGGCCGGCCTGGGGGAACCAGTTTTTGACAAACTGGACGCTAATCTCGCAAAAGCCCTTATGTCTATCGGAGCCGTAAAAGCTGTGGAAATCGGAGACGGCACAAAAGCTGCCCTGGCAAAAGGTTCCGAAAATAACGACTGGTATGCTTTAAATGAAGAGGGGATTCCGTATAAATCCACCAACCATTCAGGAGGGATTTTAGGCGGGATCAGTGATGGAAGTCCCCTGGTTATAAAGGTTTCTTTTAAGCCCACCTCATCCATCGCCGCTCCCCAGCCTATGCTGGGCCGAGACGGAAAACTTCATGAAAACGTCTCAATCCACGGCCGCCATGACCCCCTGATAGTTCCCAGGGCTGTGGTAGTGGTAGAGGCCATGACCGCATTAACCCTTATGGATCTCTTGCTGCTGAATATGTCCTCCCAGATGAAATATTTGCAGCAGATTTATCATCCGCCTCTGGACTGAGGTAAAAATAAACCGGACAAGTTCTTCTGTCGTTCCAGAAGAACCCTGTCCGGTTTATCTTTATGGAGATGCCTGCCCAGGGGCATGTCTGTTTTAGTTTAAAAAGTATTACGGTTCCAAGGTCTCGTCCACCTGTGAGATCAGAATACAGTTGGGCGTCTCCACGCTGATGGGTTTTCCTTTCATCACCAGAAGCCCTCTCTCATAATCAATGGTAAAGAAACGGATCTCATTTGTCTCATGATTCAGCACTACCAGAGTCTTTTCTCCAGGAAATACGTCAATGTCCTTGGGATACTCACCGCTGATGGGCAGACAGCAAAGTCTGGTAAGGAGTCCTGTCTCCTGATCAATCTTAAAGACTGCCGCTGTGTTTTCTCCGGCCGTGGAGGCATACAGATACTTGCCGCTGGGAGAAATCTTCATGCCGCAGCAAGCGCTTCCGATGGATTCAGGATCACGAAGGGTAGAAATCTCCTGGATCTTTTCAAATTCAGGCCCTTTTCCGCTGCCGTTATACGTATAGACGGTGATCTCATTGGTAAGCTCACAGTTGATATAGGCAAAACGGCCGTCCTTGCTGAATGTAAGGAGCCTGGGTCCTGATTCCAGCTTGCACCTGAGAATATCAAACAGCTTCAGTTTTCCGCTTTTAGGGTTCACCTTGTAAAGCTTGACCTGGTCTATGCCGTTGTCCACCGCACAGATATATTTATCATCCGGCGTAGGAATCACACAGCTTACATGAGGACGAAAATTACGCTCCGCCACACTTCCCAGGCCCTTGTGGAAAATCCCATCCATCACAGAACCAAGGCGTCCATTCCTGTGGGTGTGAACCACCGTCACCTTGCCGTCATGATATCCTCCCACAAACAGAAACTTACCGCTTTTATCCGGGGACAAATAACACCCCCGCATCCCGTCGATCCCCACCTGGTTAATGGGTGTAAGGCCGCCGTCGGGAAGGATTCTCAGCACTTCCACTCCCTCATCCGCAATGGAATAGAGATATTTTCCATTGTAGGACTTCGTCATATGGGAAGCATTGTTTACAGGAATTACGGTTCGCTCTTCCATGATTCCCTCTTCTATGTTAAGATCATAAACGTGAACGCCAATGCTGCTTCCATGCGTATAGGTCCCTACATAAGCAACGTATTTTTCCTGACCTGCCATCGTGTAGCCCTCCTGTTTTTCACTATTATAGCCATCTTACCATAGTTGGGGGAATTTGTTAAGCAAATTGCAGGAAAAACTCTTGAAAAACTTATAGAAATTGAATATATTTCATTTATAAGAAAGGATGAAGCACTATGTGGAAAGAAACAACACCTGAAGAACTGAATCGAAATGCTTTTCAAATGATCGGCAAGGACTGGCTTTTAGTCACCGCTGGCACAGAATCTTCCTGCAATACCATGACCGCCTCCTGGGGCGGAGCCGGGGTAATGTGGGGCAAAGATGTCCTGTATCTTGTCATCCGTCCCCAGCGCTATACGAAAGAATTCATAGACAGAGAAGAACGACTTTCCGTATGCGTCCTTCCCGAGACATACCGCTCTGTTTACGGCTATCTGGGACGGGTCTCCGGACGGGACGAAGACAAAATCTCAAAATCCGGCTTGACAACAGCTTTCACCCAGGGAGTTCCATTTTTTGAGGAGGCTTCTGTGGTATTCGTCTGCAGAAAACTTTTCGCCCAGCCCTATGAAGCGGATTCCTTCCTGGATTCCTCTATTATAGAAAAATGTTATCCTGACAAGGATTATCATACTCTTTATATCTGTGAAATTGAAAAAGTGCTTACAAAGGAATAAAGGAAAAAGATATGGAACGAATTCTGGAATACAGGATCTCCCTGGAGGACCAAGGGAAGACCCTCTGGGATTTTCTCCGTGAGAAGGGATTTTCCCGCCACATTTTTATTTTTTTAAAGCAGCAGGAGGGCTCAGTCCTGAAGAACGGAAGGGTTCCTTATATGAGCGAAAAGCTCCAGGAGGGCGACCGCATTACGGTCACTCTCCTGGAGCTTCATTCCTCGCCAAATATTAAACCGGCCTTTTCCCCTCTTTATATCCGCTATGAAGATGAAGATCTCCTGGTCTTAAACAAACCCTGGGATATGCCGGTTCACCCGTCCATAAACAATCGTGAAAACACACTGGCCAATGCGGCAATGTGGTATTTCACAAGCCGCTCCATCCCTTTCGTGTTCCGGTGTGTCAACCGGCTGGACCGGGATACCAGCGGGCTTCTGATTCTGGCCAAAAATATACTCAGCGCTTCCGTCCTCTCCCGCATGTGTGCCCAGCGGCAGATCCGCCGTGAATATCTGGCTGCAGTCTCCGGCATTCTTCCGCCCTCAGGAGTGATCTGCGCTCCCATTGGCAGAGCTTCCGACTCTGTTCTCATGCGCCAGGTAGACTTTGAGAAGGGTGAGAAAGCGGTTACTCACTATCAGTGCCTTTACTCTGAAAATAACGTTTCCCTGGCCCTTATACGCCTTGAGACCGGCCGTACCCATCAGATTCGGGTTCACATGAAATATATCGGCCATCCCCTTCTGGGAGATTTTTTATATTACCCGGAAAGCCAGAATCTCCTTGGGCGTCAGGCCCTTCACTCCTTCCGGCTTTCCTTCCCGC
>DVGR01000169.1 GCA_018712605.1 Candidatus Choladousia intestinigallinarum | reverse complement strand
ACCAGGAGAAGAGAACACCAGGCGCCTGCTGTGTCCTTGTCCATTCCCAGCTCCCCGCACCAGTTAAGAATAAATTGTCCCACCGTACAGATGGCCCCTCCTGAGACAAAGGCTTTGCACATGTTCAGGAACAGATTGTGGGTAGGCGTCACCTGCTTTACGTACTCCTGATATTCTTTTTGTTTTTTCTGTTTCGCCAGATCGGGCATTGTCTTTCCTCCTGTAAATAGGACTATATTGTCAGCATGCCCGATTTCATGTAAATTATGAGCAGAATCCTTTAAAATTCCGTTATCCTTCCACGATCAGATATTTCCCATCAGGCATCCGAAAGACCTCTGCTTCTTCCAGAAGCTCTTCTGTACTCATGCCCGCTGTGTCCGCTCCATTTTCTTCAAAATATCTCTTTACCTCCCTGGCGTCCCTGGCCACATAGGCCATACAATCCTGAAGAAATTCATCGGCTTCTTCTAAAGTCTCCGCCACCGGCTCGTCAAAGAGCTGGCCCTGATTTTTAAGAAACGCCTCCAGATATTCTTTCTTATACTCCATTTTCTTCCTCCTTTACGGGGCTAAAAGCCGCTCTCTTATGACCTGCAGCACTCCCTGTTCCTCCACAGGAGGCGCAATGTATTTGGCAGCCTCCTTCAGCTTGGGATGGGCGTTTTCCATGGCATAGCTCTCTCCAGCGTTTTTCAGCATCCCCATATCGTTAAAATTATCTCCGAAAGCCATGGTTTCTTCTCTTTTTATGTGCATAAGCTTCTGAATCGTGGCTAGAGCCGCTCCCTTATCCGCCCAGGGATTCATAAAGTCAATCCAAATGCTGCCGGAAATCATCACATTCAGCCTCTTTCCAAACTTCTCCTGAACTTCCTCCGCCAAATGCTCCACTCCCTGGCCGCAGTACAGGCACAGTTTGTTGGTAGATTCACAGTAGGGCATCAGGTCAGGCACCACCTCGATCTTATTGTGATATCCATCCCGCATCAATGAGAGGTAGTCCGAATCCTCCGCCTCAATATACATGACCTCCGGAGTGGACAGTGCCTGGTAGCACTCCTTTTTCGTGCGTATATAGGCCACTACCTCTCTGGCCAACTGGGGTGCAATCCGGTCAGTGGCCATATTTCTTCCCCGGCACATAACATTGCTGCCGTTTTCCGCAATGAAGATCATATCCTGGGCAATGGGTTCAAACACATGCATCATGCTGGCGTACTGTCTGCCGCTGGCTCCGGCGAAGAGTATTCCCCGCTCTTTCAGCTCACGCACAATCTCATACAGCTCTGGCGGCATCCGATCAGTTCCCTCTGGAAGCAGCGTACCGTCAATATCTGTAACCACAAGCTTTATCATGTCAATCTCCTCTCCTTGTTTTTCAGGGCTTTTCACTTTCCATATATTGTCTCATAATCTGATGGAACTGGCTGCCGCACCGCTCCAGCTCCCCTAATACCGTATCTATTCCTTTTTCTGTCTTATACCATGTGTCTCTGGCTATCCCTCTTGTCACGGCCGGGCATACCAGAAATTTTGTCTGCGGAAACTGCTCCTGATAGTACAGGAAGCTTCTCCTGGCATGAAAGGCCTGACAGCAGAGAATCGCCTTTTCAATCTTCAGTCCTAAAGCCTCCGTCCTCTTTCTGGACAAAATGGCGTTTTCATATGTAAAGGTGGCCTGGTCTTCTTTCAAAACAGCCTCCCTGGGCACTCCCTCTTCCGCAAGGACAGCAGCCAGATACTCCCACTCCGTCTCATAGCCCGGCGCTCCGTCGAACTGACCCTTGAGAATGCTGCAGTGTCCTGAAGGCAGCACAAAAGGCGCAAGACCCTTCCTGTACAAAGCCGCCGCTTTCCTGGCAGTTTCAGGATAATTTCCTCCAGGGATAAAAATAATGTCGGCCTTTTGGGGGCTGTCCTCTAAAAAAATAAAGTCTGTTATGCATTGGAAAAAAGGCTGGTTCATCTGTACCTCCCCCTTTTCAGATCTGAAAAGTTTTATCCGGCAAAAAGTTTTCACAGCCAGGCCTTTTCAAGCCTTCCTGCCGCCACTTTAATGGCTTCTTCTGTGACGTTGGCATAGCCCAGGATCACCGTCTGCCGTTCCTGGCTGACCCCGCCTATGTAATATCTTGACAATCCATATACCTTCACGCTCTCGGCCTCCGCCCGGCTGACTGCCTCCTGCTCCGTCATCCCATTCTGGAAATTCAAAAGCAGATGGACGCCAGCGTTTTCTCCGCTGACAGTGAGGATTTTCCTGAAAGGCTTCATAGCTTCCAAAAGTGCATCGTGGCGGCTCTTATAGACGGCTCTCATTTTATTCAGATGCCGCTCGTAATAGCCCTCATTTAAAAATCTGGCAATCAGAAGCTGATCTACTCTGGATATTGTACTGGAAATCCTTCTGCCTCTCCGGTCATAGATTCCCATAAGGCTTTCCGGCAGAACCATATAGCTGACACGGATGGCCGGCGCTATGGACTTAGAAAAAGTTCCAATATAAATGACCTTGCCTCTCCGGTCATACCCGGCCAGAGCCGGAATCGGTTTTCCCCGGTAGCGGAACTCACTGTCATAGTCGTCCTCGATGATATAGCGCCCCTCTTTTTGGGCCGCCCATTCCAGAAGCTGCATCCTCCGCTTTACAGGCATGACGATTCCCAGAGGATACTGATGGGAGGGCATCACATAAGCCAAATCCGCTCCCGTCTCTTCCAGGGAGTCGATTCTCATTCCGCTTTCATCCAGCCCGGCAATTCTGACTGTGCAGGAAAGACTGTCGAAAAGCTCATACGCTTTGCGATAGGTAGGGCTCTCCATTGCCAGAATCCTTCCGTTTCCCAGCAGCACGCAGAGAAGCATCAGCAGGAAATCATTTCCCGCTCCCACTATGATCTGTTCTGGGCTGGTCAAGACGCCCCTGGCCTGATGGAGATAATCCGCAATGGTGCATCTTAGCTCCCACTCTCCGGCAGGCTCCCCCAACTGAAAAAACCTGGTATTGTCCTCCATGAGGATCTCTTTTGAGATCTTTCTCCAGGCTCCCAGGGGAAAGCTGTTTAGATCTACGCCTCTGGGGGAAAAATCATATAGGCACCCGGAATCCGGCTTCACGGGTTCCTTTCTCTCCCTGGGGCTTTCCGGGCTGAGGCTGCAGATCCCTTCCAGATCACAGACATAATAGCCCTTACATGGCCTGGCTTCTACATATCCCTCTGACACCAACTGTCCGTAGGCCAAATCCACAGTCGTCCGGCTTACCTGCAGAAATTTTGCCAGTTTTCTTGTAGAGGGCAGCCTTCTTCCAAAAGGCAGCCCTCCCTCAGTAATCTCTTTTTTAATATGGTAATAAATCTGTTCATAAAGGGGAATCTGGGATTTTGCATCCAACACAATGGTCAGATCATTCATATCAGCACCCCGGCTTCGGAAGTTTAAAGGAGCTCTTCAGGGAAACGATCCTGTTAAATACCAGTGCTTCCGGTGTGGAATCCTTAGAATCCACACAGAAGAATCCCTGACGAACAAACTGGAAGCTCTCCCCTGGCTGCGCCTTCCCCAGGGCCGGCTCCAAACAGCAGTTTTCCATAACCCGCAGAGAATTGGGATTTAAGTTCAAGGAACCATCCTCATTGTAAACTCCCTTTTCCTCATCAATAATATTCTCATACAAACGCACCTGAGCTAAAACCGCTGTGGCTGCCGCCACCCAGTGAATGGTGCCCTTCACCTTCCTGCCTGTAAACCCGCTTCCGCACTTGGTCTCCGGGTCATAGGTGGCGTGAATCGCCGTGATATTTCCCTCTTCATCTTTGTCAACGCCGGTGCATTTCACGAAGTAAGCGCCCATGAGGCGGACTTCATTTCCCGGGAAAAGACGGAAATATTTTTTAGGCGGATTTTCCATAAAGTCTTCCCGCTCGATATAAAGCTCTCTTCCAAAGGGAACCTTGCGCACGCCAAGCTCGGGATTCTCCAGATTATTCTCAATCTCCAGCTCTTCCATTTCCCCTTCGGGGTAATTGTCAATAATCAGCTTCACCGGATCCAGAATAGCCATCAGGCGGGGACGTTTCATCTTCAGATCTTCCCTGATGCAGTATTCCAGCATGGCGTAATCCACGGAACTGTTGCTCTTGCTGCAGCCGCACAGATCCACAAACTTCTGAATGGATTCCGGCGTAAATCCCCGGCGGCGCAGGGCCGCAATAGACACAAGCCTGGGATCATCCCATCCGTCTACGATGCCGTCCTCCACCAGCTTTTTAATATAGCGCTTGCCGGTGACCACATTGGTCAGATACATCTTGGCAAACTCAATCTGCTTGGGCGGATGCACATACTCCAGCTCCCGAACCACCCAGTCATACAAAGGCCGGTGATCTTCAAACTCCAGCGTACAGATGGAATGGGTCACTCCCTCGATGGCATCCTCGATGGGATGAGCAAAATCGTACATGGGATAAATGCACCATTTATCGCCGGTGTTATGGTGATGGATTCGGGCTACCCGGTAGATAACCGGGTCTCTCATATTCATATTGGGAGAACTCATGTCGATCTTGGCTCGAAGCACTTTCTCTCCGTCCGCATACATACCGTTCTTCATATTGTCAAAAAGCTGCAGGTTCTCTTCCACACTCCGGTTCCTGTAGGGGCTCTCCTTCCCCGGCTCCTTCAGCGTTCCCCTGTATTCCCGGATCTCCTCCGGGGACAGATCGCACACGAATGCTTTTCCTTTTTTAATCAGAAAAACGGCAGCCTCATACATCTGTTCAAAGTAATCCGAAGCAAAATACAGCCGGTCTTCCCAGTCAGCGCCCAGCCATTTCACATCCTCTATGATGGATTCCACAAACTCTGATTTCTCTTTCGTGGGATTGGTATCGTCGAAACGGAGATTAAACTTTCCGCCGTACTCTTTGGCCAGGCCGTAATTTAAAAGAATGGATTTCGCATGGCCGATATGGAGATATCCGTTTGGCTCCGGCGGAAATCGGGTACATACTGTCTCACATTTGCCCTCCGCAAGATCCTTATCAATCATCTGCTCGATAAAATTTTTTGAAACTGTTTCTTTTTCCATGTGTTTTCCTCCTACTCCTCACTGGTTCCTGGCGAACGCAGAATAACTGCTCCCATCATAGCACAGGAAGTCAGAAAAAACAACTGTCCCATTACAGTTCAGGACCTCTTGCTTCCATATAAAAAAACTGATAAAATGGTGGCAAATGGATTCAGGAGGCAGAATATGTATTCCTTCATTATAAACCCTGCTTCCAGCTCCGGCAGAGGTCTCGCCGTCTGGAAGAAAGTAAAAGCGAAACTGGAAACTGAAGGCATCTTATATGAAGCCTTCCTTCTTGCCGGCCCCGGGGAGGCCGGCTCCCTGGCCAGAGAGCTTTCCTCCCGCCAGGAACCCTGTACGCTCATTGTCCTGGGAGGCGACGGAACCATCAATGAGGTGCTGAGCGGCATAGAAAATCTAGAATCCATCACCTTTGCCTGCATCCCCTCAGGATCCGGCAATGATTTTGTGCGGGGGCTTTCCCTGCCCCAGGATCCCCTTAAGGCTCTGGAGGCAGTCCTGCATCCTAAGAGATATGTCTCCGTAAATATAGGGTATCTTACCTGCGGCAGCCGCCGCAGGTCTTTTGGCGTGAGCTCCGGCATAGGCTTTGACGCTTCCGTCTGTAATGCCGCCTACCGCTCTGCCCTGAAGGATTTTCTCAATACTGTCCATGCTGGAAAGCTGGTCTATATGTTATCCGCCCTGAAGCTTCTGTTTACCCAAAAACGTACTTCCGTCACTTTGACCGTAGATGAAGGAAAAACTCTGTTTTTTCCAAAAGCCTATTTTGCCGCTGCCATGAATCTTCCCTGCGAGGGAGGCGGCTTCCGCTTTTGTCCTGAGGCAGATCCTGGGGATGGATGTCTGGATCTTTGTATTTTAAATAATGTTTCCAGACTTCACGCCCTTTTCCTTCTTCCCCTGGCCCTTTTTGGAAAACATGTAAATAAAAAAGGGATACATATCCTTCGCTGCCGTAAGGCAGACCTGCAGGTTCCCGTACCCCTCTGCGTCCATACGGACGGCGAAATATTTGGTTTTGAAAAAAACATCTCACTCTCCCTGGCTCATCAGAAGCTGAAGGTCATTCAGGGATAAGGTCAGTTAAAGCCCACGAATTTCTGTGCCAGCCGGTACCCGGCTTTGGCAATCTTCCGTCCCCCCCTGCCCGGAAGGTGCATTGCCATTCCCAGGGGCGTGCGGAACATATGGCGGTACAATCCGGCATCCTTTTCCTTAAGGTATCTCCACACATCCTTCTTCTTCTCAAGGGCCTCCTGGCTTCCGTCCAGAATCAGCATCATGGAGGTAACTGTCATAATCTTGTCCAGATAAATTTCCATGTATTTCTTCAGGCGGCTGCTCTTTCCTGAAAAATCCTGCCCCGCCATCACGTCTATCATAATTTTATTCACACGGATCTGCTGGTCAATCCGGCCGATCATCACTTTTTCATTTACGGACTGATCCTCCCTGCCAATAAAATAATGGTACAAATTTTCATCCATATAACAGATCTTCTCAACGAAGGGAAGAGGCTGAAATGCAAAGATATTGTCCACATAGAAGGTATGCTTCGGCAGCTCCATACCGCAGTCCCGAAGCATCTGGGTCCGGTAAAAAATATTGTGCATCAGAAGATACTGCGTCAGTCTCATATGGCCCATCTCATCCCAGCCAAAGCTCCTGCCCTGTGGGAACACATTGGCAAAGCGCATCAGTTTTTTGTGGGCTGCTCCTGCCTTGTCATAGACAAAATTTGCCAGGAACAGATCTACGCCGCCCTCCGCTTCCAGCTCCTTCATCTTCTCCACAATCTTTTTCAGCGCCTTTGTATTTACCCAGTCGTCGCTGTCCACTACCTTATAATAGCGGCCCGAGGCATTGCGAAGGCCGGCATTCACTGCCTCTCCATGTCCTCCGTTCTCCTGATGGACAGCCTTTATAATACTGGAGTATTTCTCCGCATACCGGTCGGCAATCTGCGCCGTCCTGTCCTTGGTGGATCCGTCATCCACGATCAGGATCTCCACATCCTCTCCCACTGGAAGAATAGAACGGATACATTTCTCCATATACGCTTCTGAATTATAACAAGGTATCGCTATCGTTAAAATTTTCATACTCTGCTCCTTCGTTCTCAAATCTTCTTTTTCCTTTGCTTAGCCTCTTCCTGTCCGGGACCTCTGCCTGGAAAACTAAGCCGTCTCTCCCTCGTTTCTGATCCCTTCCTGTCCAATCTTAATGGAAAGGGCGGAGGCGTAGGCGGCAAAGGCCGAAGGGATAGGAAATTCCCTCCTGGTCCTGGCCGGTTCCACAAAGAACATTCCCTGTGCTCCTTCCCCCTCCAGCTCTTCTACCAGCACCATCCAGCCCTTCATCTGCCATTCCACATGGCTGAAGATATGTTTGGCATCCTCAAGGGGCGTAATCCTTACAGGGGACAGTCCAAAGCCTTTCACTGCCTCCAAAGCCTCCGCCTGTCCCAGGTGCCCGGGTACATTGGGGAACTCATAAAGTCCAGCCAGGAGTCCCCTGCCCGGCCTCCTGCGAAGGACAGTCTTTTTTCCGTCACGGATCACCAGCACCGTATGCTTTTCTTCTCTTTTTGGTTTTTTGGGAGCCTTTACCGGAAACTCTCTTTCCCTTCCGTGCTGCCTGGCCTGGCAGAGCTTTTCCAGGGGACACTCCCGGCACTTGGGCGCTCCTCCCGGCAGGCAGACCATAGCTCCCAGATCCATCAGAGCCTGGTTAAACTTGCCGGGAGCAGATACTGGAATCACATTCTGTAAAAGCGCTTCCACTTCCCGTCTCACAGACTGCTTCCCAATATCTCCCTCATTTTCACAAAGCCTTCCTGTAACCCTCAGGACATTCCCGTCCACCGCAGGTACCGGAATCCCAAAAGAAATGGAGGCAATGGCCCCCGCCGTGTATGATCCAATTCCCGGCAGCCTCAGAAGAGCGCCGTGATCCGCCGGCAGTTTCCCTCCATGACGCTCCATGACGGCTGCCGCCGCCTTCTGCATATTGCGGACACGGTTATAATATCCCAGTCCCTCCCACAGCTTCAAAAGCTGTTCCGTGGGACACTCCGCCAGGGCTTTTATATCCGGCAGCCTCTCAATAAACCGCTGAAAAAAAGGCTTCACCGCCTCCACCCTGGTCTGCTGGAGCATAATCTCTGATACCCATACGTAGTAGGGCAGGGGATTCTCCCGCCAGGGCAGGCTTCTGGCATGCAGATCGTACCAGTCAAGCAGCGGCTTTACCATATCTTTTAATATAGATGTTTCCATTTTTTTCTGTAGTTCCTCTTCGCAGCTTTCTTTCCCTGTTATCATACCATTAACTCTTCAAAAACAAAAGTGAAAATTCCTGTAAAAGATCTTAAGAAGCTATGAAGGTTGAATATCCTTTCTGTCTCAGCTCCGCCTCCATGCGCACTGCATTGTCCAACTGCCTAAAGGCTCCCACCTGCACTTTAAAAAGACCGTCCTCGCTTATAATAAAAGCCGGAAAACCTTCCTGCTGAAGCTGATAGAGAAGCTCTTCCGCATAAGCCCTGTTTCTGTACGCCCCCACTTGAACCCGGTAAAGGCGCTCTCCCGCCGGCGGATTTTCTCCTGCTGGAGGATTCTCCCCTGGAGGATTCTCCCCCGCAGGAATGTCTTCTTCCGTGGGAACATTTTCTCCAGCCACACTTAAAATTCCTCTGGCAATTCCCTGGGCTATGGAATCAAATTCCTGGTCAAACAGAGTATTGTCCGCATCTGTATTTAAAAATCCTGTTTCAATCAGAAGAGCCGGCATCCTGGTTCTCCTGAGAACCACCAGTCCCGGCCTCTCCTTCACCCCAAGATCCCTGAATCCTGCCTGCTCCAGCTCCCGGTTGATAGCCTCCGCCATCTCTACCTTCCTTCCGGATCTGTCATACACCAGCGTCTCCACTCCTGAATACTGGTTATCCTCCGGGCTGGAATTCCGGTGAAAGGATATGAAATAGTCCCCGCCAAGCTGATTGGCAAGCTGAGCTTTTTCAAAAGGCGTCTGGTACACGTCATCTGTCCTGGTATACACCACATCGATTCCGTTTTCTCCCAGAATCCGCCCCACCTCCAGCGCCAGCCGCAGGTTGTCATCCTTCTCCCTTCTCCCCTCATATACAGCCCCAGGGTCGGAACCCCCGTGGCCGCCGTCAATGATAATCCTAGCCATAAAAAACCCCTGCAGTCCTTTTATAATCAGGATATGCAGGGGCAGGCAAAATGTGCCGCTATTTTTATGATGCCAGGATCAAAAGGCCTAAGCCCACATGAGCTTGCTCATAGGTGGGCGTAAGGCTTTGGGATCCGCCCCAATATGAGCATAAAAGTGGGATGTATATCCCACGATATGCGAATATTGGGTAGGATTGTGGGAGTGCGCAGCACGAAACAATCCGTAGGCATCATAGTTGAGGGCTTTTGACCCCAACCTCATATTATTTTAGTATATGCTTCCGGCAAATCCTCCCTTGGGATGATCTTTACTGCTGACGGAAGGAAGTCCCTTCGTATTCCAGTACATCCCGAACATTTTCTGATACGTCTTTCCGCTTACCAGGAACACACCGCCCTGAGCGTCCAGAATATACCATTTTCCCCCAACCTTTACAAGATTCCACTGATGGCTGGGATTGTAGGCCTTAGAATTTGCATGGACGTAATAGCAGGGAACTCCGATCCCATCGCACAGCGCTTTCATTCCTCTGGCATAGCCGGAACACTGGGCTTCTCCATATACAAGAGCGCCCCAGGCTGTATTGGCATTGTTGTACTGCCATCCCCTCCAGGCATAGGAACAGTTTGAACGGATATAGTTAAAAGCGGCCAGCACCTTATCATAGTCGCTCATTCCCTTTTTTATATAGTTGTCCTTAAAACTCTGTACCACACGGCGTACCTCCAGCAGCTTGGAGCTGTTCAGGGACGGACCGTACACACTTCCGGGTTTATAGGTTCCCTTTACTGTCGGGGACTTGGTGGAAACTTTAAGAACAGAGCTGTACGCACTGTAATTCTTTAGGCTCCCTGACTTTGCATAAGCTCTGACCTTATAATAATACGTCTTTCCCGCTTTCAGGTTTTTATCCGTATAAGAGGTGGATTTCTTGACCGTCTTAACCCTCACCCATTTCTTCCCTGACTTGCGGTAGATGATGTATTGCTGCGCCTTCGGCACAGACTGCCAGGATAATTTCACGGAACGGTTTGTTTTTGCGTAGCCCTTCAAAATCTGGGGCGTACTGAGCGTTGTTTTGGCAGAAGCGATATTGGACTCTGTCTTGCCGTCTATACTGCTCTCAGCCACAATTTTATAATAGTACTTTCTGCCAAGCTTCAGGCCCGTATCAAGAAAAATCACCTCACCGCTCATCTGCGCATTTTCGGAAAAACAGGTTACTTTTCTTTTGTCTCCCGATGTCTGCCAATAACCTCCCGTGGATCCCCAGCCGTTGCCGTAACGACTAAACGTATCCAGCAAACTAAACTTTCCGCCTGAAGCCGGACTTTTGGAGGCCCTGTAAATCTTGTATTCCCCATAAACATCCGGCAGCTTCGCATAAATCAGCATGGAACTTGCGTCTGAGGACTGAACCTTTTTAATTCTCGGAGGCTGCTCCTTCGCCCTCGCACATAGGGACGGCACAGAAATCACCGCCATAAAAAGAAGCAGCAGATACACGCCTACCTTCATACTCACTTTTTTCCACATTGCACATTCCTCCCTCGCGGCATCACCCGCCTTATTCTGATATTCTGATTATATTCCTTCCCAAGTCTAAAATCAACACGTATGCTTCTTCACTTACCAAGAAAAACCCCCGCAGTCTGTTTATAATCAGGACATGCAGGGGCTGAGAAAGTATGCAGGTATTCTATTTTTTATAGTCGTCCCAGGTGAAATTTTCTCCGCAAAGAGGCAGCAGGAGCAGTTTGGTTTCCCCTATGGTAAGGATATCATACGGCTTCATGGTCACATTGTTCAGCACTACCTGGTCGTTCAGGTAAAACAGCTCCCTGGATTCTCCGGGCTGAGCGATGAAAATCCTGGCTCTGGGCTCATAAATGATAATGGCATGCTTTCTCCGGGATACGCTCAGGTCGAGACTTAGCTGAATGTCCATTTCCGGGGAACGTCCAATGAAATTCCTCCCGGTTTTCAGCTTAAATCCCTCTCCGAAGTAAGCGCCTTCGATGGCGATCAGGTAGCCGACGACGGGTTCAGTTCCCATAGTCCGTGAATAATAGCTTACCGTACGGTTCTCGTCTTCGGGAATATCCCAAAAGCTCTCCCTGCGAGGTTGGGGTTGAGAAAAAGCCCGCTCCCCCATCTCCTGGTACATGCGCTGCGCTGTAACTGGCTTTGATCCGTTTTCATTAGGCTCCTCTTTTTGTACCGCCTCCTGCTTCACAATATTTTCTTCCTTTTCTTCAACAACCTGGATATTTTGGTTCAGCGGCTGCGTAATCCCCATGCCGCTTTTCACTTCATCTTCCATACTTTCACAATAAGGACATTTATCCAAATTTTTGTCATAAAAATGGCCTTTACTGCATTTTACCAATTCCATTGTCATCTCTCCTCTTTTTTAATTTCTGTAGTTTTTAGTCTGTTTTTAGTCTGTAAAGCAAAAACATAATACCGAAATATTGTCTAAGTTCCTTGGCGGCCCCTGAAAAACAGCCCGAATCAGTTCCAGCGCAGCTTTTTCAAAATCTTCTTCTGGGCAGCTTTCCACGATATCCTGTATTTGACTTGAACTTAGCGCTCTGTAGAGACCATCGCTGCAAAGTATAACTTTGTCGCCTTTTTCTATGGAAAGCGACTTAGCTGAACAGTCCCAGATCTCAAGCCCGTTCATACCCAAATATGTTATCAGAGCTTCTCCCTTTTTTACTCCTTCCTGATATTCAGCCAAAGAGATCCTCTGTCCTTTTAATTTTTCTTCCAGCATCCATCGGTAATTATGCATACGCACCAGCTCTCTGAAAGAACCTCTGCGCAGAAGGTAGATCATACTGTCACCCGCTGAAGCAAAAGTAAGTTCCCTTCCATCCGAAAAAACAGCGGCAATGGTAGTCCCTGCACCAAGGCGCTCTCCCCTTGAGTTTTTGAGTCCGGCCACTTCTTCGTCCAGAAAACGGAAAGCTTCTTTCCAATATAGCTCCATAGACACATCTGTCCTGGACATCGTCTTAAAATAATGCAGCAGTGAATGCACTGCACAGGAACTGGCTTTATCTCCGTGGGCCAGTCCTCCCATCCCATCGCACACAACTCCTAAAACTCCGTCAGGCATTGCCTGATAAAGCAAGCTGTCCTCCTGATATCTGCGGGTACCAGTTACACTGGCCGCTGACACCTTTATATTAAAGGGAAGCTTTGGCATTTCGAATAGTCTTACAGTCTTTACATCTCCCATTTTATGTTGTCCCTGCAAAATGCAATAAATTCCAGTATCGTCTCCCCAATTCTGAAACGGTCTCCCGTGCTCAGCTTTACTGGCTGATTCACCAGTTCATTTTCCTTCCAGGTAAGG
>DVGR01000168.1 GCA_018712605.1 Candidatus Choladousia intestinigallinarum | reverse complement strand
AGCTCCGGCAGGATGTCAATAAACATGCCCTTGGTCTCCTTCTCTGTCAGGGGTACATTGTCCTCAATCTCGATCCCTTCGATTCCCAGGTCATCCAGCATGCTGCTGATCAGATCCTCCGCCTCTACCGTGGTGGTCAGAGTAAATTTCTTCCATTTCATTTTCTGGTTTCCTCCTTAATCTGAACAGGGCCTTCCCCGCAAAATTGCAGTTCTCATCATAGCACAGTTTCCACCTGCTTTCAAGCGCCGCGCCCCTCCAAAAAATATATCCGTAATCCTTCTATAAAAATTTTAATTTTTTTTGAAAAGTCTGCAATAAAATCCGCATCTTCTGCATTAATCTATTGAACGGATGAAGATGCTCTATGAGAAAGCATCCTTCCAGGGCAAAACATGAAAACCAAATTATAAATTCCTATTGCATTACACCCATCACACCGCCCGGGAGGATTGTCTTTCCATAGACAGATTCAAATTACAAACCTAATTGGCAATTAGAATTTGTGTATCCATGAAAATGGAGTGCGATGCAGCCTGGTGACGAGGCGCTAAGCACTCCATTTTCATTTATGAAGCATCCGGCAAAAGGTGCTGACGCTCCATATTTTTAATGATGCAGTTCTCCTTCGGCTTCCTGCCGCTTCTCCTGGTTCTCTTCCAGACGCTTCAGTACCATATTAAACTGCTTTAATGTCTGGAAAAAGATATCACGTTCCTCCTTATCCAGGCAATTCAGATCCTCTTTCATCTTTTCCCTAGCAATGCTCTTCTCACGGCGGATCAGATTCTCGCCCTCTTCCGTCAGCCGCACGATCACCAGCTTCCGATTCGTCTCGCTGTGAAAACGCTCAATGTATCCGGCCTCCACCAGTGCCGACACCATACGGGTCGCCTGTTCCTTGGAACAGCCCACACTGGCCGCCGCCTGCGACATGGTCAGGCTGCGCCCCCGTGACAATTCCATCATAAGATAAAATTGATATTTCGTAAATCGTACCCCATGATAATCCAGAGAATGCAGAATCAGCTTCTGCGATGTCAGAAAAATCTCAAACAGTTTCTGAACTCCGTCTTCGCTGCTCCACCGTTCCATAAATCCGTCTCCTCCGTCCTGTTTCTGCTGCCGCCGCCCATCTATAGGCCCATTATACTGATAATTACGGCAGAAGTCAACCATTGCCGATTGGTAAAGGTTGACTTTTATCAATAAAAAGTGTATAACTATAAATATGGAAAATGCATAGTATCACCCATTTTCAACAAATCCCGCTGTTCCCGGAATTATTTTTCAACATCCGGGAACAATTCATTACGCAATCAAGGAGGTAACTTATGGCAGATAACAGACAGTATGTAGAAGACTTTGCAAAGTCCAATCTGGACCTTTGCCTCGCCCACAATTATATTGACCCGGACCTGTTCAACACATACGGTGTCAAGCGCGGACTTCGGGACAAAAACGGTGCAGGCGTTCTGGCCGGCCTGACCAACATTTCCCTGGTGCAGTCAAAAAAAGAAGTGGACGGCAAAATGGTTCCCTGTGAAGGCCGCCTTCTGTACCGCGGCTACGATATCTATGACCTGGTAAAAGGCTTCCTCAACTCCTCCCCAAAACATTACGGCTTCGAAGAAATCGCTTATCTTCTTTTATTCGGGGAGCTTCCTACCTCCTCTCAGTTAGCAAATTTCCATGATGCCTTAAATAAAAGCAGCTTTCTTCCCACGAATTTTGTCCGCGACGTAATCATGAAAGCGCCGGGCAAGGATATTATGAATTCCATCACAAAAAGCGTGCTTACCCTGGCATCCTATGACGAGCGGACGGCTGATACTTCTCTTCCCAATGTACTTCGTCAGTGCATGATGTTGATCAGTACCTTCCCCATGCTGGCCGTATACGGCTATCAGGCTTATAATCACTACGAATGCGATGAAAGTCTTTATATCCATCGTCCGGATCCGAATCTGTCCACAGCAGAAAATATTCTCCGGATGCTTCGTCCCGATATGAAGTATACGGAACTGGAAGCAAAAGTTCTGGATCTGGCACTGGTACTCCATATGGAACATGGCGGCGGAAACAACTCCACTTTCACTACCCGTGTAGTTACCTCTGCCGGTTCTGACACCTACTCGGTAATTGCGGCCGCCCTTTCTTCCTTAAAGGGTCCGAAGCACGGCGGCGCCAATATCAAGGTAGTCGAGATGATGGCAGACATGAAAGAGCATCTGACCGACTGGAGCGATCAGGAGGCAGTAACCGCATACCTGGAGAAACTGCTCCACAAAGAAGCTTTTGATAAGAAGGGACTGATCTACGGCATGGGCCACGCCGTATATTCCATTTCCGATCCCAGAGCCCAGATCTTTAAGGGCTTCGTAGAAAAACTGGCTGTGGAAAAACACCGCGAGAAAGATTTTGCCCTTTATTCTATGGTAGAAAACCTGGCTCCCAAGATCATCGCCGGAGAGCGGGCCATCTATAAAGGCGTAAGCGCCAACGTAGACTTCTACAGCGGCTTTGTTTACAGCATGCTGGATATCCCCACCGAGCTGTTCACCCCAATCTTTGCCATCGCCAGAATCGTAGGCTGGAGCGCGCACCGGATGGAGGAGCTGATCAACGTGGATAAGATCATCCGCCCCGCATACCAGAGCCTGCTGCCCTTAGAGTCAAAGCATTACGTGCCCTTAGGCGAAAGAACCGAATAATATTTTCCTTTATGCCCATTTGAAAAACGAATTTTCAAAAGGCAAAAAACAGGCCCGATTTCGCAGCCGTCTGTCTTATACGGTGCTTTTCGGGCCTGTTTTGATCTGCTTTTAATCTATGCTTCTTTAAAACGTGTCCTTCCCTTTCACAGATCCGTTTCACGAATCTCAATATACTCAGAACATGCCATCTGGCGACAGGCGTTTAAAAACGTTCCAGCACAGCCATCCAAGAAATGTCCCCAGCGTATTCATTACAATATCATCAAGCTGAAAATATCCCCGTTCGGTAATCCGCTGCGCCGTTTCAATAACCATGCTGCAGAAAAAACCGGCTGCCACACACCAGGCGCCTTTCTTTAACACAGGACACAGACCAGGCGACAGGCTGCCAAAAGGGAGAAACATAATTACATTCTCAATTACATATGCCCTGGCCTGTGGACTGGCCCCCCAGGTACCGAACAATTCCAGATTCACTGCACTTCGTGTTCCAGGTTCTCTGGACCAGAAGGAAATCTGAAAAACCACGTAGCCATACAGCACCGCGCAAAAAATCTTCATCCAGAAGCGCCGCTTTCCCTTTCCTGTTTTTTCCTGTCCGCTGTCTCCATTTGTTCCATCTGGACTTCTTTTTTCTTCTGCCGCAAACCTTTTCCAAAGCATTCCTGCGCATACCACGGCCAGTGAAATAAGAATCCCCTGTGGAATAAAGCTTAACG
>DVGR01000020.1 GCA_018712605.1 Candidatus Choladousia intestinigallinarum | reverse complement strand
CTTGATCTGTAAGCGTGGGGAGCGAACCTATATTTTCTGCGATTATGCGGGATCAGGACACGCAATAGCACTCGGAATATGGGGCCGGGTGCTATTTTATGCCTGGAAATTGGAAAATCTGTGCGGATTTGTCTGGCTGATGTTTGCAACTGTCTTCTGTCCACCGGAAACCAGATAGTAATAATACGACGCTGAAAAAAAGCTCTGCTATGGTCATACAAACACCTCGCTCTCAATTCGCTACGCAGTACATAGCCTTTTACTGTTTCCCTTGATATTCCAGTCTCAGTTCTTCTGCCAGATACTCATCGCTCATACAATGCATATCCGAAATACCATCACGCATCAGTAGATAAACCTCGGAATGATAAAAGAAATCCAATGCCGCATCCAGCGAAAGTCTCTGTCGTTTCGCAAAGCACTCAATGACACGGCTATATTTTTTCTGAAGCAAAATCGGATTCGCTGTCATATTCTTTCACTCCCTTCAAAATGGCGTTGGAACTTTCCACACCCAGTTTTGCCGCAACATTTTCAATGCAAAACACGGCAAACTCTAGTTCACTGGAATTTTTAATTTTTTCACTCGCCATTATGTACCATCCTCCTATTACAATCTTCAAATACGGGCTTAGTCCTACGCCACTGCCTATGGAGAGAATACCATTTTTACGCTATCTCTACAAGCAGTTTTACCAAGCAAATGCATCCTTTGATACCATAAAACATTTTTAGACTATACTAATTTCTTTTCCTTGAGTATCTGATAAAGCAAACATACAAGGGACATGAGAAATAACACCTTGCGTCCTTCCGCTGGATATACTATATTCATTATATAAAAATCATTTCAAAGAAACGTTTTATAAAGGAGATCTATGAATTACGACAAAGTATATAATATGAGTTTCCAGAAACTATATCCGCTTCTGGTAAATAAGGCCGAAAAGAAGAATCGAACCCGTAATGAGGTCAATGAGATTATCTCCTGGCTCACCGGCTACCAGCAAAAAGAAATAGAAGATGCCGCAGGCTCTTCCGTCAGCTATGGGGATTTTTTCAGAAATGCTCCGGCTCTTAATCCAAATAGAAAATTGATCAAAGGGGTAATCTGCGGTGTCCGGGTGGAAGAAATCGAAGAGCCTCTCATGCAGGAAATCCGCTATCTGGACAAGCTGATTGATGAGTTGGCAAAAGGAAAAAGTATGGATAAGATCCTGCGAAAGTGAGAGATCATTTTTTAAGATTTTAAGGAGGAAACCTTATGTGGAAATGTCCGAAATGCGGCCGTCTTTTTAAAAACAAAAACCAGGATCATTACTGCGGAGAAGCTCCGAAGTCTATTGAAGATTATATAAGCCGTCAGCCCATTGAAATTCAGCCTTTTCTGCGGCAGGTAAACGAAACTATCCGGGCCGCCCTGCCAGAGGCTGTGGAAAAAATCTCCTGGAGTATGCCTACTTATTGGCAAAAACGCAATCTGATCCAGTTTGCGGCTTTTAAAAAGCACATTGGCCTATACCCGGGACCAGAGGCCGTAGCCGCTTTCGCTCCCCGGCTTTCAGAGTTCAAAACAAGTAAAGGAGCGATCCAACTGCCCTATGACCGCCCCCTTCCCCTGACACTGATCGGTGAGATCGCAGAATGGTGCGGCAAAAACTCCGCCTCCAATTAGATCATCTTCCGGTTTCTATGCTGAAAAGCTCTAAAATAGGCTTCTCTGCCGGATTCCCGCAAAGAAGCCTATTTTCGATTCATTATCCCTTCCGAAGGTTATCTTTTTAAGCCCTTCATCCTGGCTTTTTTATTCATATGAACCATATGCCTGTTCTGCCGTATAGCCGCCGTAAATAATATTCGCAACACCGTCAGCTCCATATTCTGACATGGCTACAGCAATATTTAATCCTGTATCCAATGCTTTCTGTGATGGAGTCGCATCTTCTGAGTAAACGTAAACCTCATATCCCATGAGTCCGTTTTCATAGTCCATATAAAACTCTCCGAGATTCAGTTTATTATTCATCCGTATAAAGAATGATGCCACCTCATCCCGAACGTCCTCATCTGCTTTTACCGTATAGTCGGCCTGAATCTTTACACCGTCATCTTTAGCAAATGCCCATACTTTGCAGGAATCAAAAGATGTATCATCTAATGTAAAGCTCATTTCAAAAATTCTGTCTTCGCTAAAGTCATACGAATACTCGTTGGCATCTAATACCGCCTTCATGGCCTGGGCGTTCGCTATTTTTCTGGCATCCTCAAAAGCGTCCTCTGATGCGGCGGCAGTGATGGAGGACAAAATTAATGTTGACACAGCAAAAATGGTACAAAGTATTTTCTTCATAATCTTCTCTCCTTTTCGTAGCTCTTTTTATTTTTTCAATTTTGTTTTAGCGGCTTTGCACTTTACTATGTGCGGCTGCAAATTATCTTTTGTTTCCTCCTTTCTTATTCCTGATGTTATTTTATCAGCCCGATTTTTTTATCTTGCAACTTTTTTCCGTGCTGTTCTAACAGTGGAAAGTATTTAAAACAAATGTGAATGCAAGGAACGGAATAACCTAAACATAATCCCTTCATCAAAATTTTTCGGTATATCCTCCAGCATTTGCGGGAACGAATCTTTTAAGGCAAGAAGAAATGATACTATATACAGAAATTATCCAACTAAAATAACCTCTTTTACTTTCTGGGATGCCAATAAAACAGCTCCTTTTAGTACAACAGCATCCCCAAGTTCGCACAGAACTATATCATAGCGGTCAATATTACTAATAAATTCTCTTTCCTTAGTATACTTCTTTATTCTGTCTATCAACGGTTTTCCTATTTTTGAAAACCCGCCTCCAATGGCCACACGCTCTATTGGTATTAAACACAACAGATTTGCAATCGCAATACTCATCGTTTTTGCGGTTCGGTCAATCTCCGGAAATAAGCCTTGAAAGAATCTTTCATCTTTTCTTTGTAAAAAACGTCTCCCCGCCAACAGTTATTCTGTCTTTGCGGGGAGCATTTCCTCATTATTTATTGTATTCTCTCCTAGCTTTCTCCAAACCTTCACCCAGCACCTCCATAGTTCTCTCCCTGGAGGCCCTGGCTTCTTCCTCAATCCCTGTAAGGCCGGTATCCGCTTCCAGGGAATCCACATCGTCCAGGGGCAGTATGTAGTACTTTGACCCTCCGTCCTGGTACCGGTACACCCAGGTGGGAAGCAGATCCACATCCCGTATGTCCACGTTTCCCTCCTGGTCCTGATAGAGGGTCAGAGTCACCATAACTCCATCCTCCGTGTGCCCCGTAGGCATGGCGTCCATGAGATACGTCCGCTGATTGCTGAGAGCGTTTCCCACAGAGAAGATACAGAACATAGAGTGATCCCCCTGGCTGGCATGAAAGACGTCAATAGGCTGTTCACAGTGAGGATGGCCTCCGATCAGGGCATCCACTCCCAGATCGCATAGCTTTTGGGCGATCTCCCTTTGCTCCTCGGATTCTGTAAGCTGGTATTCCTGGCCCCAGTGGAGGTTGGCCACGATGAACCTGACTCCCTGGACTTTCATCTCTGTAATACTTTCCTTTACCTCCTGGTAAAAGCTGTCCAAATCCTTATAGTCAAAGGTGTTCAGGCGCTGCGCATCCTCTTCGGCCAGGGGAATTCCGTTAATATTCACGCCGCTTCCCTCAGTCTCGTAAACATAATTCAAAAAGCCCACGGGGATTCCCTGGATGTCAGCAATATAATAGGGCTTCCTGCCTTTTGTCTTTCTGGCGCCTGTGCAGGCGATCCCCTGCTCCTGGTATACTTCTAAGGTGCGGTTAAATCCGTAGGCGCCCCCATCGTAAATGTGGTTTGTGGCCAGCATCTGCAGATCCACCCCGCTGTCCCTGATATTTTCAATGATCACATCCGGCGAGAGGAAATTGGGATAGCCGTGGTAGCCCAGCTCTTCCCCTCCCAGAGCTCCTTCAAATTCACACGTCATAAAATCCGGTTCGCTGTAATAGGGGGTAATATATTTGAATATGGAAGAAAAATCATAATCTCCCTGTGCATCTATGTAAGAAGATAAAAAAGGAGAATGCAAAAGCATACACCCGGTACTTCCCAGAGTGATCTCCTTCTCCGCATAGAGGACGGGCTCTTCCTCCGCCTCCAGCATACGGGACATCACCTGCTGTACTCCCATCATAAGGACATACCTCCCCCCTGTAAAAATCAGATGGAGGCTGCCCCACACCGCCAGCACACAGACCAGCAGCGCTCCTGCTATTTTCCCTCCCTGCAGGAGGGCGCTTATGCATTCTTTCTTTCGATAGCTTTTGAACTGCTCAGCCGGAAGGGTTTTTCGCAGGAGTTCCC
>DVGR01000167.1 GCA_018712605.1 Candidatus Choladousia intestinigallinarum | reverse complement strand
AAGGAATCTCTGCCGATATGTCCCAGGGCCATTATTATATGGCCACTGCGGCAGAACACGATGGTTATCTGTATTATAGCGATCGCAGTGAGAACGAAGTCATTCGGATAAATACGGATGACGGGGCGAGGGAGATAATCATTACAGGGACGGATGACTGGGATATTTCAGGAATGCTTATGGCTACGGAAGAATATCTCTATGTAAGGCTCACCTATCCTGTGGGATACAGGGTGGCACAGTTTACCTTCGATGGGGAATACATAGACATGGTGGGAGACATACAGGCATTAAGCCTGCAGTTCCAGGATGGCTATTTTTACTATGTGTCAGGAAGACTTTGCCGGAGAGAGGCCCGGGAAGGGAGCCTTGTTGAGTTCCTTGGAGACAGCATTGCAGAGTGGGACTTTGAAATCTGTGATAACGTGATCTATTACAGAACAGAAAACCAGAAGTTGTGGCGGGTAAATCTGGACGGTTCAGGTCAGGTACAGCTTTCAGATGAGGAAGATAGATGGAATATTCCACTGAAGGGAATGATTTATGACGGTTTTGTTTACTATTATGGTGTAGACCTTCAGAATGGCGGCTACAAATACTATAGGGTGGATTTTGACACGTTAAACGAAGAACCTGCGCCTTTCTATGCAGTGGAAATCCAAACCCCTGCAAGTGGAGGAACCTTTATCGGTGATATATTTGTATATTATAGTACTTATGGAGAAAAATGGGGAATATGGGGATATAATATGAAAACGGGACAACAGATTTGCTATGGAGTAGAAAATGATACGCAGGAAAACGGATATGTGGAAGAACTTTCTCCGGTTCAGGTCGCCGGGGCTACCAGGGTATATTATGAGTTCTCATATAAAGACAATAGTATGGGGCTTTGGGAGGAGACGCTTTACTGTATAGATATGGATGGGGAAAATCCGGTCAACCTGGGAGATATGGTTATTATTTAGATATTACAGGCTATTACAAGTGGAGGATTATAAGTATGAAGATGTTAAGAAGAATCGTTTTTGCGTTGTTTGCGCTGGCCGGCATGGTATTTTTCTTTTTTCCGTTAAGCAATGGAATACTGTCAGGAAATGTGGCGGAGGTACTTAGCTTCCTGATACAGGGAAAAGAATTTGCCATGGCAATTTGGCTCTGTGTATCTGTGCTATTGATCGCTGCCGCCATATGTATAGATTGCTTTGGCCGGGGGAAAACCAGCGTAGGGATAGCTATGGGCTTAATTTTTGCCAGCGGAGTCAGTATTCTGATCATTCCCTGGATTTACGAAGGATTTGTGTCAATGCCTGCCTGGGGGACCTGGGGAACGGAAATCTGCTTCTTTTTGGCGCTTTGCGCAGGCTGTACGGAAATATACAGAATCCAAAAAAATAAGGGCGAAGAAGAAAGCAGCGGGACACCGGAGGAACCTTTGGCGGATGACTGTGCCGAATCCGTGGCTTTGGCAGAACAGCGGGAAGCTGCGGAAGCGGAAGAAGATTACGCAGAGGATGAAATGCCGGAGCGTTTTAAAGGGACGCTGAGAGTCTGGTGTGGTTTGATGAGTGGCTCAAGCATACAGATGGGGCACATGGAGTCGGTTGTCCTTGGAAGAGATGCCACTGTCAGCAATCTTGTGGTAGAGAACACATCTGTCAGCAGAAAACATTGTATTGTCACTTATAATGCCGTAAATAATACATACCTGCTTTTAGATATATCCTCCAATGGAACATATTTTGAAGGAGGCCAGAGAATACCAAAAAGCTTTGCCATGGAAGTACAAGCAGGAACAAGCTTTTATTTGGGGACGCCAGAAAATAAGTTTAGTGTGGGAGAATGAATGGAGATAAAAAAGAAAAAATTTGACTATTCAAAGATATGATTTGTTACAAGGTTGTAAAGCGACTGGCCGCATGATATGATAGTGTAGATTGAGAAAGCGCCTTAATAAAGCGAAAAATTTCAGTATAAAAAGCGGGGTGATTCAAATGCCATTGACTAAAATAGAGGCAGAGAATTTTACAGTTTTTGAACAGATAAGCATTCCATTTTGCAGCGGGCTGAATGTACTGGTAGGAGAAAACGGCGTAGGGAAAACACATATTATGAAAGCCGCTTATGCGGCATGCCAGGCATCAAAACACGATGTGTCATTTCCACAGAAGACGGTCATGCTATTTCGGCCTGATCAATCCAGCATTGGGCGACTGGTAAACAGAAATAAAAATGGCAGGAATACGGCTGAACTCCTGGTGGAATCAAATTCGGCCAAAATAGCTATGTCTTTTTCAACTAAAACGAGAAAATGGGAGGGAGAGGTCAGAGGCGAGGAGAAATGGGAAAAGCAGATGTCTGATTTAACCAGCGTATTTATTCCGGCAAAGGAAATTTTATCCAATGCATGGAAGCTTGATGCGGCTGTAAAAATGGGAAACGTGGAATTCGATGACACGTATCTTGATATTATTGCGGCAGCCAAAATAGATATTTCCAGAGGAGCGAATTCTGCCGTGAGAAAGAAATATCTTGATATTTTACGGAAGATCAGCAATGGAAAGGTAACATTGCAGGACGAGCGCTTTTATTTGAAGCCAGGAACCCAGGCAAGGCTGGAATTTAATCTGGTGGCGGAAGGATTGAGAAAGATAGCGCTGCTGTGGCAGCTCATCAAAAACGGTACCTTAGAGAAAGGATCCGTACTGTTTTGGG